>JAKOOD010000023.1 GCA_022701635.1 Burkholderiaceae bacterium
ATGTCCGCCAGGCGTGCATCGGGCGTAAAACCGTTCGCGATCAACAAACCTTCCGCCAAGCGCGCCGGCAGCCGTTGGGACAGGATATTGCCCAGCTGCTTTTTGACCGTGGTCTTGGACGAGATCAATTCCTCGGCCACATCCAGTTCCGGCAGCAGGTTCAGCACGATCGGCGTGCCCGGTTGCCAGTAGCTGGAAATCTGCAGGATGGCCGGGCCGGACAGCCCGCGGTGGGTGAACAGCAAGTCTTCGCGGAAATGGCCATATTTGCTGCCCTTCCCTTTGCGGGAACCGGTTTCGACCTCGACTTCGAGGGCGATGCCTGCCAGCGGCACGAAGGGTTGCCAGCTGGGGCCATCGAAGGTGAGCGGCACCAGGCCCGGACGGGTCTCGACGATCTGGAGGTCGAACTGCCGGGCGATGCGGTAGCCGAGGTCGGTGGCGCCGATCTTCGGGATCGACAGGCCGCCGGTGGCGACCACGACATTGCTGGCGAGGATGGCTTCGCCGTCGGTGGCGATACGGAACAGCTCGCCGTCCTTGTCGACGCCGCTCACCTTGCACGGCATGCGCCAGCTGACGCTGCCGGCGTCGCATTCGGCTTTGAGCATGCGGATGATCTGTTCGGCCGAGTCGTCGCAGAACAGCTGGCCGCGGTGCTTTTCGTGGTACGCGATACGGTGCTTCTTCACCAGCGCCAGGAAATCCTGGGCCGTGTAGCGCGACAGCGCGCTGCGGCAGAAGTGCGGATTTTCGGACAGGAAGTTCTGCGGGGCGGCATTGGTGTTGGTGAAGTTGCAGCGGCCGCCGCCGGAGATGCGGATTTTCTCGGCCAGCTTGGCGGCGTGGTCGATCAGCACCACGCGCTTGCCGCGGTTGGCCGCGGTGGCGGCGCACATCATGCCGGCGGCGCCCGCGCCAATCACTGCCACATCATATTGTTTTGCCATCGCTGCCGCCCGCACATCCGTTTTGCCGAACCCGTGATTGTAAACGCTGAGCCGCCTTCGCGTACAACCCGGGATGGCGCGCCTACTTTTCTCGCGCGGGCATCACATGGAAGTCGCGGCCATTCAGCACCGTGCCGTCAAGCTTGATCGTGACCGGGCGGGTGCCGGTGGCGGTCAGCCCCAGGCGCTCGAGCTGGTCCGGTGCCACCCGCAGCCCATAGTCGCCGGGGAGCACGCCGGCGATCACGTAGTAACCGTCGGACGCACTGCTCACGCCGGCCACGACCGCGCCCGTGGCATTCACCAGCTCCAGGCGCAGGTCGCCGATCGGGCGGCTCTTGCCCTTGTCGACCAAATACGTCGTGCCGTCGATCTCGCCGGTGATGGCCACCGCGAAGTCGACCTGGTTGACCATGCCTGGCCGCGGCACGATGCGCACGCCTCTGGCCTGCGGCAGCCATTGCGGGTCGTCGAGCGTGCTCGGGTCCAGCGCCAGGTCGATGTTCTGGTGGGCCGGCAGGCGCGCCAGGTAGGCAATGCCATCGGCGTCGGTGCGCGCCAGCTGGTTGCCGCCGTTGATGGTGAAGCCGACGCCTTTGATCAGCGCATCGGTGCCATCCATCACGCCGTTCAGATTCCTGTCGAGGAACACGCGCACCGAGGCCGATCCCATGTTCGCCATCGGCTGCGCATCGGTCATCATGCGCGCCCGGCGCGGCTCCAGTCCCAGCGCCATGAAGAACTGCACGCCGCCGCCGTACGCGTGCCGGGTCGAATAATGAGCGTTGACCCCGAACCCGTAGCTGCCCAGGCTCTTGTTCAGCGCGCCGTTCAGGCGGGTTTCGCGGGTATCGAACATCCGGCCCAGGCCCAGGTTTACCAGGTAGCCGCCGGCCAGGTAGCGGTCGGCCGAAACGGCAGCGCTGCCCAGCTGCGCCACCGGCTTCAGCAGGTATTGCAGCTGGCCGGTCAGGCCGATGCCGGCGACGCGGCGGCTCACCTGCAGTTGCCCGTTCGCCACCTTGACACCGTCCAGCGACTCCCAGCGCACCGCGTTGGTGACGGCGGTGCCATCGCGGTAGGCTGACAGCCGCCCCTGGACCAGCACGTTTTCCTTGTGCGAGGCCAGGATGTCGCGCCGCACCTCGAACGCAAGCGGGAAGAACATGTCCGCGCCCGGTGCGACCGCGCCCTCGGCGCGCAGTTCGTCCCGGGTGCGGACCGGGTCGGGGGTCGGGGCGAACAACTCGCTGGTGAAGCCATCGAGGCGGGCGCGGCTGGCCGACAAGGCAAAATTGCCGACCCGCGTCTTGAGGGCCAGCTGGACCAGCCTGCCGCCGTCGTCGGCGCGGACCGCATCGCCGCTCAGGATGAAGGCGCTCAGGTAGCCGCGCAGTCCGAAGTTGGCATAGCCCTGCCGGCTGCCACCGGGCAAAGGCAGGCGCTGCCAGCCGCCGTTGGCGTTCAAGTGTTCGCCCAGGCCCCATTCGAACTGGGTCAGTGCGTGCGGCCGTCCATACTGGTCGCGGTGCGCAGCCACGTCGTAGAACAGCTCGCCGCGCCGTACTGCCGACGCTTCGAGCAGGAAGCTCTGGCGCTCCACCCGCAACTGTCCCAACGGTCCGTGGAATACCAGCCGGAAGTCGTTCGGCCCGTAGGCCAGGCGCTGGTCCGGAAAACTGTATGTGCCGTCGGGGCGCGACTGCTGAAAGCCGACCAGCGCCTCGTTGTAGTACAGCTCGACGTCCCAGCCGGGCGGCAGGTCGCCCTGCAGAGTGTGGCGGTCGAAGCTGCTTGGCTGGTTCAATGGCCGGTTGCTGACTGCGATGCCGTTGCCGGTCGCGCTGCTGGCCGAGATGTTCGCCACACCCGGCACCGCCACACTGCCGAACAGCGCCGTGCGCGCGCGCAGGGGGCCGAGCAGGCCGGCGCCGGGATCGTTGCGGCCCAGCGTCAGGCGCACGGCGCTCGAGGGATCGACCGAGTTGCGGCTCGCGTACAGCGCCGCTTCCATGCCGAGCAGGTCGGCCGTCAGGTAAGTGGTATGGGACGTGGCGGTCACGCGCCCTACGCCGGCGCTGCCGTTCGTCGTGACGGCCAGGGTCTGGTCGATGAAAGGCAGGCCCGCCACCCGGTAGGGCGCAGCCAGGCGCGGATAACCGGGATCGGCATACGCGCCCTGGCTACCCGGCAGCTTGCCGCGCCGGCGCCGCGCCAGGCGCTCCTGCAGCGGCAACGGCTCGCGCGGGCGCACCTTGAGGGTCAGGCTGGCCATGTCGATATCGAGGTCGACCGGCAGCCAGCGCGCCAGCAGCGCGCTGTCGACATAGATGTCTTCCGCCTCGACCTTGACCTGCGAGCGCTCGAGTTCCTCGCGTTTGCCGCCGGTGTGGACGGCCCCTGCGGGCACGTCGAGGCTGAAGTTGCGATCTTCACGCAGGATGTAGCCACTGGCACGATCTTCGTCCGTCACCCGCACCGCCAGGGTCAGCATGCGCGCCAGCTCGCCCAGCGGCAGGAACACATGGCGGCCGATTTCATACGCACCGACGCCGTCGGACAATACCTGGCCGTCGAGGCGCACTTCGAGCAGGATCAGATTGGCTTCGGCTTTCGGCGACGGCATTGCCGCCGCTGCGGTTGGCGCTGCAGTTGGCCCCGCAGTTGGCCGCGCAGCAGCGGCGACACCCGGCTGACATGCGGGCAGCATGCCCAGTCCGGCAAGAAGAAAGCCGTTTCGGAATACCTGCATGGATCGCCAAAACGCATCGCCGGCCAACCGGGGGTTGGCCCTGCGATACGATGAATTACGCCGCGAAATGACTACGCACTTCCCGTCCGCCTAAGCGGCCGTTACGGCAGCGCCAGATTTGCCTGCGCCAGCAGCGTGCCGCCCGCTTCGGGCCGGTCCCGGTAGCGCACGTCGAGCGTGCCATGCGCCAGCGTCAATCCGGCCGGCACTTGCAGCTGCAGTGCGGCATGGCGCACCCGGTTCGGCGTGTACACGGCGATGCCGCCAACCTCGCCCACCGCCTGCGGCTTGCCGCCGCGCGGCGTGAAGGTCACACTCAGGTCGCCATACACCGAGCCGCTGCCTTCGCGCTCGAACTGCAGCTGGAGCACCGGGTGCTGCGCATCGTCCCTCTGCAACGCGAGGTGGCCGAGGCTGACCTTTGCGCCGGTCGCCCCATGGCGCACGATGACCGGCACCGAGGCGCCGACCAGGGCATTCAGGACGATACCGATGCCCTTGTCGGCCCGGCCCTGGTGTTCGATACTCGTGCTGCCTTCGACGTCCGGCAGCTTGTCGAACTGCAGGTGCGAACGGTATTCACCTTCGGCCAGCTCGGCAGGCTTGCGCAGCATCACGCGCACGGTCTGCGCGGTGCCCGGTTGCAACGTGACCTGGCGCGGCGAAAAGCGCAGCATGTCGTTTGCAAAGCGTTCGTCCGGCGCCGCGGTGTCCGCCACTTCGAACTGGCCGGCCTCCGTCATGCGGCGGTTGACCAGCGCAATCCGGTAGGTGGCCGGCTTGCTGCCGTTATTGATCAATTCGATTTGCGCGGCCCGCTGGTTTTTATCGAACACGATGCGGGTTGGGTACAGCATCAGGTCCGCGCGCGCCGGCAGGGCCGGCAGCAGTAGCAGCATCAGCAGCCAGGCAAGCAGCGAAGTCGGCATGCTACGCAGCGGCTGGCGCAACCCACCCGCGCAAACCGATGTGAACGAGACAAAAGACATGGGATGCTTTCCAGGTTAATTGAAGTTGACAGTCACGGAAAACGCACCGGAATACGTGCCGGCTGCCTGGAAGGATTTGACGTGCAGGGTGGCGCCGACCGATACGTCGGCAGCAGCGGCCGGGGCGACCAAGGTATCCGCCGCCGGCAGGCTGCGGAAGGTGTCGACCGTCATGGTGCTGGTTACGCCATTGGCGGCGCTGGTGAGCTGGATACTGGGACTGTCGAACGTCACCACGGCTTGCTTTTTGCCGGCGTTCCCGCTGACAGTGAAGCTTGCGGGGCCGGGGCTGCCGCCATGCAGCACGATGACGCCGTTTCCCGTCGCCCCCGGCATGCCGGGGGCGACGACCACCGTGCCGGCGCCGACGGCAACGATGCGCCCGAAATCGAGGCCCCGTGTAGTCGTCACCGTGGCCTCCTGGGCGCAGGCTTCGCGCCCGGCAGGCAATAGCAACGCCGGCAGCGACGCGATGCCGGCGATGAGGATGGGACGGGAGCGGCGCCGCATCCTCGGCACGTCAGTTGTAGTTGACCGCGACGACGATATTGCCGCTGTAGGTGCCGGCGTTCTGGTTGGCGCCGACCGACAGGATGCCGCCGACGTAGATCGACTGGGCGCCGTTGGACAGGGTGCCGGTGGTCACGGTGCCGCTGGTCTTCGCGCTGGCGCTGGTGTCGCTGATCGGGGCGAATGCCATGCTGTCGCTCCCGCTGGTGAGCGTGCTGGCGGTGCCGGTCATATCGATCGCATAAGTCAGATTGCCCGCCCCGGTCACGTCGAACTGTGCGGCAGCGGGGGTGCCGCCCGCGGCGACCGTACCGCCGCCGACAGTGCGCGTACCGCCCGGGGTGAGCGTCACCGTGCCGGCGCTGGCGCCTCCCGCGATGGCGCCGAACGACAGGTCGACAGCCTTGCTCACCGCGATCGGCGCGACGACGGTGCTGTTCGCGGTCGCGGTCGCATTGTTGGCGGCCATCGTGTTACCGGTTGCGGCGATTGCCATTGCCACCAGGGCCAGTTTGAAACCGTGTGCGGTGAAGCGGGCTTGCTTGTTCATTGGTTTTCCTTCGAGTTGGATAACCGGCATGGGAGAGGCCGGCGAGCTTGGCGTTCGCACCGGCAGCGCGTTTCGCAAAGGAAACCTTATGCTTTCCTTCCGGCATCGCTTTGCGATTTCGCAAGGCAATCGAATCCATTATTTGAGCAAGCTAAGGGAAGACTTCCGCCTTCGAAGCGGAACAGGTGGGGGCAGGCGGAAGGGATGCGGCGCCGACGGAAGCCGGCGCCGCCGACATACGTTATTGCGTGGTAGTGCGCAGCGTCCTTGCCACGCGCAGGCATTGCGCAACCTGGGCCGCGATCGGCGGCGGCACGGGCTGTTCTCCGCGCAGGGCGCGCAGGATCCAGTCGGCGGTGGCGGCGGCATCACGGCCCTCCGGTGCCGGTGCCAGCTCGTCGGCCGGCGCATCGCGCTCGACCAGCAGGGTTTTCTGGCCGGCGTGGAGCCAGTTGATTTCCTGGGCGCGATTGGCATTGGCGACGGTTTCGCCTTCGGTGCCGCGCATCAGGAAGGCGTCGCCCCTGGCGTGCGGGGCGGCCGTGCCGAAGTACTCGGTCAGCATGCCCAGGTATTCGGGATGCGTGTACGACACCAGGCGCAGCGCCGGACCGTCGAAGGGCTGCAGGATCTTGACCAGGGTGTGCGTCGAATTGCGCACGCCGAGGATGCGGCGCAGCGCCAGCTGGTGCGCCAGCTGGGGCGCCAGGCGCTCGATCGGCATGAAGCACGGCTTGCCGGCCGCGAAGGCGTCGAGCATGTCGGCAGTCGAGCCGGTCGGGCCGATGCCCAGTTCGGCGAAGATTTCGAAAGTGGTGACGCGGCCCGGATCCTGCTGGACGCCGTGCACCAGCACCGGCACGCCCTCGCGCGCCAGCAGCAGCGCCAGCAGCGGGGTCAGGTTGGCCAGCTTGCGCGCGCCGTTGTAGCTGGGGATCAGCACCGGTGCGAAGTCGCCCGGCGGCGCAGGCAGGGGCGCGAACGAGGCTTCGGCGGCATCCATGAAGCCGGCGATCTCGTCGACGGATTCGCCCTTGATGCGCATCGCCAGCAGGATGCCGCCCAGTTCGAGGTCGGACACGCGCCCATCCAGCATGGCGCCGTACAGCAGGCGGGCATCGTCGCGCGACATGCTGCGCGCGCCTTTCACGCCGCGGCCGATTTCCTTGATGAAGCGGGCCGCCG
>JAKOOD010000024.1 GCA_022701635.1 Burkholderiaceae bacterium
AGAACGATCATGAGTGATGCAGTCAAGATCCACCCGGCTGTCGACAACGGCATCGCGCCGGAACAGCCGGGCTTCGAGGGCGGAACCTTGTCCTGCCATTGCGCCACCGATCCGGTCGCGGTCGAGATCGGCGCGCAGGTGGCTTACAACCATGTGTGCGGCTGCACCAAATGCTGGAAGCCGGATGGGTCGCTGTTTTCCCAGGTAGCCGTGGTCGGACGCGACAAGGTCAGTGTGACGGCCAATGGCGAGAAACTGAAAGTGCTCGATCCGAGCGCCACCATCCAGCGCCATGCCTGCGAAGTCTGCGGCGTGCACCTGTACGGCCGTATCGAGAACGACCAGCACGCCTTCTACGGCTTCGACTTCGTGCATACGGAACTATCGCCGCAGACCGGCTGGGCGCCGCCCGAGTTCGCCGCCTTCGTCTCATCCATCATCGAATCCGGTGCCCGGCCCGAGAACATGAGCGCCGTGCGTGGGCGCCTGAGCGAGCTCGGCCTGCCGCCCTACGACGTGCTGTCGCCGCCGCTGATGGATGCGATCTCGACCCATGTCGCGCGGCAGAAGGGCGTACTCAAGGATTGACCCCGACGATAACGATGACCGGAGAACGGAATGCAACCATCCCGCCTGCTGCCACTGTTGCCACTGCTGCCGACGCTGCTGCTGCCCCTGTCGATTGCGTCGGCGGCCGCGCCGGCAGTGCAGGTCGACGATTTTCCAACCAGCGGACGCGTCGAGTACGTTCTGGAGTGCATGCAAAAGCACGACGGCAAATATGAGTATCTCTACAAGTGCTCATGCGTCGTCGACCGCATCGCCAAGACCCTGCGCTATGACGACTACGTGGCGATGTCGGTCGCCTTGCGCAACCAGAGCCTGGCGGGCGAGCGCGGCGGCGAGTTCCGGGACGAGGCCTCGGTCAGGAACATGGCCAGCAAGTACAAGGAGATCGAGGCCGGTGCCAACAAGGCCTGCGCCGTGCCCCAACGCTGAGGCGCTGAACCCACCACGCTGTACCACCGAAAAAAATCACGAGGAGACGTCATCATGTCATTTCAATCGCGATTCACCTGTCTGGCCGGGTGCCTGGCCGGGGGGCTGGCACTTGTCGCCGGCGCAGCATCCGCTGCCGACTCCGACACCGCAATGCTTACCAAGGACCCGAAGAACTGGGCAATGCAGGCCGGCAGCATGGACAACCACCGCTACAGCGAACTGAAGCAGATCAACAGCAAGAACGCCAAGAATCTCAGCGTCGCCTGGACCTTTTCCACCGGCGTGCTGCGCGGCCACGAAGGTGGACCGCTGGTCATCGGCGACACGATGTACCTGCACAGCCCGTTCCCCAACAAGGTGTTCGCCATCGCCCTGGAAGACCAGAGCATCCGCTGGAAATACGAGCCGAAGCAGGACCCGACCGTGATTCCCGTGATGTGCTGCGACACCGTCAACCGTGGCCTGGCCTACGCCAACGGCAAGATCTTCCTGCAGCAGGCCGACACCACGCTGGTGGCGCTGGATGCCAGGACCGGCAATGAACTGTGGAAGGTCAAGGTAGGCGATCCCAAGCTGGGCGAAACGACCACCAATACCCCGCACGTCTTCAAGGACAAGATCCTGACCGGCATCAGCGGCGGCGAATTCGGCGTGCGCGGGCGTATCACGGCGCACGACATCAATACCGGCAAGGTGCTGTGGAAAGCCTACAGTACCGGCCCCGACAATGAGCTGATCGTCGATCCCGATAAAACCATGACCTGGACCGATGGCACGATGGCACCGATCGGCGCCAACTCGTCGCTCAAGACCTGGCAGGGCGACCAGTGGAAGCTGGGCGGTGGCACCACCTGGGGCTGGTACAGCTACGATCCGGCGCTGAATACGGTGTATTACGGCACCGGCAACCCGAGCACCTGGAATCCGCGCCAGCGTCCGGGCGACAACAAATGGTCGATGACGATTTTCGCGCGCGACCTTGATACCGGCATGGCGAAATGGGTCTACCAGATGACCCCGCATGACGAATGGGACTACGACGGCATCAACGAAATGATCCTGGCCGACATCAAGGTCAAGGGCCAACCGCGCAAGGCGCTGGTCCACTTCGATCGCAACGGTTTCGCCTACACGATGGACCGCGTGAGCGGCGAGCTGCTGGTAGCCGAAAAATACGATCGGGTCGTGAACTGGGCCACCCACATCGACATGAAGAGCGGCCGGCCGCAAGTCGTCGCCAAATACAGCACCGACAAGAACGGTCCGGACGTGAATACCAAGGGCGTCTGCCCGTCGGCGCTCGGCACCAAGGACCAGCAGCCGGCGAGCTTCTCGCCCAAGACCGGTTTGTTCTACGTGCCGACCAACCATGTCTGCATGGACTACGAGCCGTTCCAGATCGAATACACGGCCGGCCAGCCGTATGTCGGCTCGACCCTCTCGATGTATGCCGCCCCGAACAGCCATGGCGGCATGGGTAACTTCATCGCCTGGGATGCAGGCACCGGCAAGATGGTGTGGTCGAAACCGGAACGGTTTTCCGTGTGGAGCGGGGCGCTCAGCACCGCCGGCGACGTGGTGTTCTACGGTACCCTGGAAGGTTACCTGAAGGCGGTCGACCTGAACGGCAAGGAGCTGTGGAAGTTCAAGACCCCCTCCGGCATCATCGGCAACGTCACGACCTGGGAATACAAGGGCAAGCAGTACGTCGGCGTGCTGTCGGGGATCGGCGGCTGGGCCGGCATCGGCCTGGCGGCGGGCCTGACCAAGGGCACCGAAGGGCTGGGTGCCGTCGGCGGCTACAAGGACCTCGCCAAGTACACCGAACTGGGTGGGGTGCTGACGGTATTCGCCTTGCCCGATCGCTGACCCACGCACAACCTGGCAATGACCGGCATGACGCTGGTCATTGCCGAGGCGTCCGGCCTATCCAAGGAATTTATATGAGTACATGCATGAAAGCTACGTTGTCCGTGGCCATGGCTGCCGCCATTCTCGTCGTTCCCGGTTTGACGCCGGCGGTGGCCTGGACTGCGGATGCAGCGCCCTACCAGGTCAGCGGCGGCAACAAGGTGGATGCCCATACGCTGAGCGGCTGGCGCACCTGGCGCGCGCTGGCATGCGAACGCTGTCATGGCGCCGCCCAGGAAGGCATGGTCGGCCCGTCGCTGGTCAACAGTCTCAAGGTCCTGACCAAGGACCAGTTCAAGGAAACCGTGCTGAAAGGGCGGATCGACAAAGGCATGCCCAATTTCGATGGCAGCAAGATGGTGGTCGAGAATATCGACAACCTGTATGCCTATCTGAAGGGGCGCTCGGATGGGGCGATCCAGCCCGGCCGTCTGGAGGAGATGGGCAAATGAGATCGCGCGTGCGCACCGCGAAAGCATTGCCGGCCTGGCTAGGCCGGCCTCGACGCGTCCTCGCGGGTGTCATGCTGGGTGCGCTGTGCTGGCTGGCGCTGCCTGCGGACGCTCAGCAGGCGGCCAGCGAGCCGGCAAGTGCCAAGCCCGCGGCGGCAGCGGCGCCAGACACGGCCGGGCCCGGACAGGACAAGGTATTGCGGGTTTGCCAGGATCCCAACAATCTGCCGTTCTCGAGCCGGTCCCAGGTCGGCTTCGAAAACCGGATTGCCGCCCTGTTTGCCCAGGAACTGGGCTGGAAGCTGGAAACGACCTGGTTCCCGCAACGGATCGGATTCATCCGCAATACCCTGCGTGCCAAAGAGGAAAATTCGGACCGCTTCAAATGCGACTTGGTCACCGGCGTGCCGGCTGGCTTCGAGATGGCTGCCACCACCCGGCCTTATTATCACTCCAGCTATGCGCTGGTGTATGTGAAAGACCGCGGCAAGGGCCTGGATGGCGTGCGCGACCTGGACAGTGTGCTGGCATTGAACCCTGCGCAACGCGGCAAGCTGCGCTTCGGGGTGTTCAGTGCGTCGCCGATGATCGATTGGTTGCTGAAGAACGATCTCATGTCGCAGGTGGAGTGGTACCAGATCCAGTCGGGTGATGTCGAAGAATATCCCGGACAGACCATCGAACGCGACCTGGCCAGCGGCAAGATCGACCTGGCCTTCGTCTGGGGGCCGATTGCCGGCTATGTCGCGCACAACAAGCGCAGTGTACCGATCGTCGCGGTACCGCTGGCGTCGCGGCCTGGGATGAAGCTCGACTTCGCGATCGCCATGGGCGTGCGGCAGGCGGACAAGGCATTCCGCCAACGTATCGATCAACTGATCAGCGCCAATCAAGGCAAGATCGACGCCATTCTCGCGCAGTATGGCGTGCCGCTGCTCGACCAGAAGGGGCAGGCGCTGCGCATGTCCCAGCGTGCCGCAACACCATGATGACAGCGTCCATGCCCCGATCGGTGCTGCGCCGGCTGCCATTTTCGTCCGCAGGCCGCGAGGCTGGCGCCTCGTTTGGCACCGTGTTGTGGACGCTGGCCGTAGCCGCGTGCATCGCACTGCTGCCGCGCCAGGCGGCAGCCCAGGCCGTCTCGTCGGCTGAAACCCTGCTGTTCGAGACCGATCACCTGGCGCGCATC
>JAKOOD010000098.1 GCA_022701635.1 Burkholderiaceae bacterium
TCCTGCGCGAGGGCGACCACATCACGATGGAAAAGCTGGATGCCGCGCCGTGGCCGGACAACAGCACCGCGGTGCCGCTGGAAGCCAAGGCCGGCACCCTGGTGTGCTTCCACGGCCTGCTGCCGCATTACAGCGCGCCGAACCGGTCGCCGGTGTCGCGCCACGCATTCACGCTGCATGCGACCGATGCGCGCAGCGCCTATTCGGCGCGCAACTGGATCCAGCGCGATGCCGCCCTGCCGGTGCGCGGCTTCGACTGATTCATGCAATAAGTATTAAAACTACATACTCTTCAAAATCTGATTGACACATAAATAGACGTGTTCAACAATCCTCGTATCGGGATTGAGGAGACACTGACATAAACATGTCCCGATACGTAGTAAAAGTACCTGCGCTCACCCGCCAGGACCTTACCGTACAAAAATCGGAGAAGAGTATGAAAAACCGTCACATTGCCGCCATCCTGGCGGCAGGCATTCTCACGCTTGCAGGACAGGCAGGCGCCGCCACCCCGGCCCAGCAGGCAGGCAACAGCAATGCCGTCCTGCTGCAGGGCTTCCACTGGAATTCGGCGGCCTACGCCGGCCCGGACTGGTACAACACCGTGATGAACAACGTCGGCGACCTGAGCGCGATGGGCTTTACCCATGTCTGGTTCCCGCCCCCCTCGGATTCCGCCGCACGCGAGGGCTATTTGCCGCGCCAACTGAACAAGCTCGATTCCAGCTACGGCAGCGCGGCCGAGCTGACCAATGTGGTCAGCGCCTTCAAGAGCCGCGGCGTCAAGGCGATCGCCGACGTGGTCGTCAACCACCGCGTGGGCACCACCGGCTGGTCCGATTTCACCAATCCGAACTGGACCACCTACGCCATCGTCAACAACGACGAGTGCAACTGCGGCCTGGGCGCGGCCGATACCGGCGGCGGCTTCAGCGGCGGGCGCGACCTGGCCCACACCAACGTCGGCGAAGTCCAGAACGGCATCATCAACTGGCTGAACTACACGATCAAGCCGGTCGGCTTTTCCGGCCTGCGCTTCGACTACGTGAAGGGCTTCAGCCCGAGCTACGTGGCCCAGTACGCGAACGCCTTCCAGGCCGAGTTCTGCGTCGGCGAGCTATGGCCCGACTTCGACCTGAACAACATGGACGCCAACCGCCAGGCGATCATGAACTGGATCAACGGCACCAACAGCAGCTGCGGCGCCTTCGACTTCACCACCAAAGGCATCCTCAACGATGCCCTCGCCAACGGCAACTACTGGCGCCTGAAAGCCACCGACGGCAAGCCGCAGGGCGCGCTCGGCTGGTGGCCGGCGATGTCGGTGACCTTCGTCGACAACCACGACACCGGCCCGGCGGAAAGCTGCGGCAGCGGCCAGAACCTGTGGCCGGCGCCGTGCGGCAAGGTGATGGAAGGCTATGCCTACATCCTCAGCCACCCGGGCATCCCGACCGTGTTCTACCCGCACATCTACAATTGGAACCTGAAGACCCCGATCGCCGCCCTGATGAAGGCGCGCAAGGATGCCGGCGTGACCTCGACCTCCGCGGTCGCGATCCAGCAGGCGACCCAGGGCCTGTACGCGGCCATCGTCACCGGCAACACGCGCCAGCTGGCGATGAAGATCGGCCCGAACAGCTGGAGCCCGGGCAGCGGCTGGACGCTGCAGACCTCGGGGACCAACTACGCGGTCTGGATCAAGTAAACCCCGCCGGCTGGCGGCATCGCCGCCACGGTCGTAGCGGTCGTTGATCGCGTCGACGTCGCCGACGTCGAAGCTTGTGCAACGGCCCGCTGCGCTGCGGCGGCATTCCGGCCAGGCTCGGACGCCATGTCGACGCACGCAAGCGAAACCGGTGTCGGTTTGCCTGTGCTATAAGTGCAAACCGCTTGCACGCATCGAGGCCCCATGAGCCCGGCTTTTTTCGCCATCGTTGGCGCCCAGTTCTTTTCCGCGCTGGCCGACAGCGCCCTGTTCATCCTGTGCGTATCGCTGATCTCCACGCTGGCCTTTCCGGCGTGGATGACGCCGATGCTGAAGATGGGCTTCGTGCTGTCGTACATCCTGCTCGCCCCGTTTGCCGGCGCCTTCGCCGACGCCTTTCCGAAGGGCCGCGTGATGCTGGTCACGAACACCATCAAGATGTTCGGCTGCTCGCTGATCCTGGCCAAGGCCAATCCCCTGCTCGCCTACGGCATCGTCGGCTTCGGCGCGTCGGCGTATTCGCCGGCCAAGTACGGCATCCTGGCCGAGGTGCTGCCGGCGCGGCGCCTGGTGGCCGCCAACGGCTGGATCGAAGGCACGACCGTGGTCGCGATGATCCTCGGCACCATCCTGGGCGGCCTGATCTCCTCGAACGAGCAGACCATCGCCTGGCTGCTGCACGCCAGCTTCACGCTGTCCGGGTACGTGGTACCGAGTCCGCTGCACGCGGCGGTGACCGTCATCGTCCTGACTTACCTGCTGGCCACGCTGCTCAACCTGGGCGTGCTGAACAAGGGCAAGCGCTACGCGCGCAGCGGCCGCACCCTGCGGACGCTGTTCCAGGATTTTCACCGCTGCAATGCGACGCTGTGGCGCGACCGCGCCGGCCGCGTATCGCTCGGCGTCACGTCGCTGTTCTGGGGTGCCGGCATGGTGCTGCAGATCCTGCTGCTGGCCTGGGCCCAGACCGCGCTCGGGCTGAGCCTCGACAAGGCAGCGCTGCTGCAGGCGGTGTTCGCGGCTGGCGTCGTGCTGGGCGCCGCGCTGGCCGGCAAGGCGGTGCCGCTGGTGCGCTCGATGTCGGTGATGCCGCTCGGCGCCGTGCTGGGCCTCGCGCTGTGCTCGATGGCGCTGGTGCATAGCGTGGCGGTGGCACTGCCGCTGCTGCTGGTCATCGGCATCCTGGCCGGGCTGTTCGTGGTGCCGATGAATGCCGTGCTGCAGCACCGCGGCCACAGCCTGATGAGTGCGGGGCAATCGATCGCGGTACAGAATTTCAACGAGAACCTGGCCATCCTGGCCATGACCGGCGGCTATGCGATGGCGCTGCAGGTGCAGCTCGGCATGAACACGGTCCTGGTCCTGCTGGGCACCGGCATCACCCTGGCGACCCTGTACCTGCGCATGATCGCGCGCACCATCGCGGGGCCCGCGTCCGAATCCTGAGCCGGCCCGGTGCACCGCCGCACCGCGGTAGCGGCGTCGTATGTCGAATTTGCTACACCTTCGTATTTGTAACAGCCTTGTTACAAATCAGCTAAACCTATGCAAGAGAGCTAAGACTAGAATATTTTCTTTCTTTCAATCTCTTACACAGGGAAAACATGATACGTTTGCCGATCGGCCTGGCGGCGCTCTGCCTCACCATGTCAGCAATCGCAGCGGAACCTTTCGACGACAAATTCCGCCAGCTCGACGAACTGCTTCCGACCCCGACCACCATCCGCACCGCATCCGGTGCACCGGGTCACGCCTATTGGCAACAGCGCGCCGATTACCAGATCCGCGCCACCCTCGACGAAGCCAACCGCTCGATCAGCGGCGCCGAGACGATCACGTATCACAACAATTCCCCGGACACCCTGACTTATCTGTGGGTGCAGCTCGACCAGAACATCTACAAGCCGAACTCGGACGCCCGCACCACGGCCACCCTGCCCTCGCGCGAAGCATGGCAGGGCCGCAGCGCGACCGACGGCGTGAAGTTCGATGCCATCCGCACCGTGCTGGAAGCGCGCACCTTCCCGGGCGGCTTCAACATCAAGAGCGTCAAGGACGGCAACGGCCGTCCGCTGCACTTCGTTATCAACCGCACCATGATGCGGATCGACCTGCCGCAACCGCTGAAAGCCGGCGCGCGCACCGCCTTCAGCATCGAGTGGAGCTACAACATCACCGACATGAAGGTGCTGGGCGGCCGCTCGGGCTACGAAAAATTCGACGACAAGAACGACCTGTTCGAGATCGCCCAGTGGTTCCCGCGCATGGCGGCCTACTACGACGTCTACGGCTGGCAGCACAAGCAGTTCCTGGGCGCGGGCGAATTCACGCTGGAGTTCGGCGACTACGACGTGCAGCTGACCGTCCCGGCCGACCACGTGGTCGCCTCGACCGGCGAACTGCAGAACCCGGACGCGGTGCTCACGCCGGCCCAGCGCGACCGCCTGAAACAGGCGCGCACGGCCGACAAGCCGGTGCTGATCGTCACCCAAGCCGAAGCGGAAGCCAAGGAAAAGCAGCGCGCCAACGGCACCCGCACCTGGCACTACAAGGCCAAGAACGTGCGCGACTTCGCGTTCGCCTCGAGCCGAAAGTTCATCTGGGATGCCCAGGGCTTTAAAAAGGACAGTACCAACGTGCTGGCCATGTCCTACTACCCGAAAGAGGGTAACCCGCTGTGGGGCCAGTACTCGACCCAGTCGATCATCCACACCATCGACCAGTACAACAAGTATTCGTTCGACTACCCGTATCCGGTGGCGATTTCCGTCAACGGCCCGGTGGGCGGCATGGAATACCCGATGATCTCGTTTAACGGCCCGCGTCCGACCAAGGACAAGAAGACCGGCGAACTGACCTACTCCAAGCGCACCAAGTACGGCCTGATCAGCGTGATCATCCACGAAGTCGGCCACAACTACTATCCGATGATCATCAACTCGGACGAGCGCCAGTGGACCTGGATGGACGAGGGCCTGAACTCCTTCGTGCAGTACCTGGCCGAGCAGGCCTGGGAAGAGCACTATCCGCAGTCACGCGGCGAACCGCGCGTGATCGCCGACTACATGAAGAGCCGCAACCAGGTGCCGATCATGACCAACTCGGAATCGGTGCTCCAGTTCGGCAACAACGCCTACGCGAAGCCGACCGCCGCGCTGATCGTGCTGCGTGAAACCGTGCTGGGCCGCGAACTGTTCGACTTCGCGTTCAGGGAATACGCCCAGCGCTGGAAGTTCAAGCGCCCGACCCCGTCCGACTTCTTCCGCACCATGGAAGATGCGTCCGGCACCGACCTCGACTGGTTCTGGCGCGGCTGGTTCTACACCACCGATGCGGTCGACGTCAGCGTCGACGGCATCAGCGAGTACACCATCGGCACCAAGGATCCGGACATCGAGAAGGCCTGGCAGAAGGCCCAGCGCGACGCCCAGCCGATCTCGATCACCGACCAGCGCAACAAGGGCACGCTGCCGCGCCGCGTGGATGCGCATCCGGAGCTGAAGGACTTCTACAACGAGCACGACGACTTCACCGTCACCAACAAGGACCGCAACAAGTACAACGAGGAGACCGAAGGCCTGGAAGACTGGGAAAAGGCGCTGCTGAAGGAAGGCAAGCACCTATACCTGGTCGACTTCTCGAACCTGGGCGGCCTGGTCTCGCCGCTGGTGCTGGAGATCCAGCTGGCGAGCGGTAAAAAGTATATCGAGCGCGTGCCGGCCGAAGTGTGGCGCTACTCGCCGAAGAAGATCACCAAGCTGATCATCACCGACGAGCCGATGGTCGGCCTGACCCAGGACCCGTACCTGGAAACCGCCGACACCGACGTCAGCAACAACGCCTGGCCGCGCAAGGCGACGCCGTCGCGCCTGGAACTGTTCAAGTCGCAGCGCGAGCAGAACGACATGATGAAGGACTTCGCCGAGAAGCTGAAGACGGCGAAGGACAAGGACGCCAAGACCGAAGCCCAGAAGGCCGAATAATCCCGGTCACAACCGTCCACGTGGGCACCCCGTGCCCACCCTGCGATCCATCGGCGGCCGTACTCACAAGGTACGGCTGCCTTTTCTCTATCTGGAACCCACGATGAAACGCCTCGCCGCGCTGACCCTCCTCGCTTCCCTCGTCGCTTCCGCCTTCGCCGCGGAACCGTTCGACGACAAATTCCGCCAGCTCGACGAACTGCTGCCCACGCCCACCGACACCCGTACCGCCTCCGGCGCCCCGGGCCACGCCTACTGGCAGCAGCGCGCCGACTACCGCATCCGCGTCACGCTGGACGAAGCGAAGCGCGCCATCGCCGGCAGCGAGACGATCACCTACCACAACAAGTCGCCCGATACGCTGACTTACCTGTGGGTGCAGCTGGACCAGAACATGTTCCGCGCCGATTCGGACAACCGCAGCGTCGCGAGCTATCCGTCGCGCGAAGCCTGGCGCACGGCTGCGACGCCCGGTGGCCAGACTGGCCTGGGCTATGAAGCCGCACGCTTCCTGGTCGAGAGCCGCACCTTCGACGGCGGCTTCAAGGTGGCCAGCGTGACCGACGGCAGCGGCCGTCCGCTGCGCAACGTCATCAACAAGACCATGATGCGCATCGACCTGCCGCAGCCCCTGAAGCCGGGCGCCAGCTTCTCGTTCAACATGGCCTGGCGTTTCAACGTGCCCGAGACGAACGTGCTGGGCCGGCGCATGGGCTTCGAGCGCTTCGACAAGCAGGACAAGAACGACCTGTTCGAGATCGCCCAGTTCTTCCCGCGCATGGCGGCCTACTACGACGTCCACGGCTGGCAGAACAAGCAGTACCTGGGCGACGGCGAATTCACGCTGGAATTCGGCGACTACGAGGTCGAGATCACGGTCCCGGCCGACCACATCGTGGCCGCTACCGGCGAACTGCAGAATGCGGACGCGGTGCTCACCGCCGCCCAGCGCGAGCGCCTGCAGCGCGCGCGCACGGCCGACAAGCCGGTCGTCATCGTGACCCAGGCGGAAGCCGAAGCCACCGAAAAGGGCCGCGCCACGGCCACCAAGACCTGGCGCTTCAAGGCGAACAACGTGCGCGACTTCGCGTTCGCCTCGAGCCGCAAGTTCATCTGGGATGCCCAGGGCTTTAAAAAGGACAGTACCAACGTGCTGGCCATGTCCTACTACCCGAAGGAAGGCAACCCGCTGTGGGAAAAGTATTCGACCCAGGCCATCATCCACACCATCGACAACTATAACAAGTACGCGTTCGACTATCCGTACCCGGTGGCGATCTCGGTGAACGGCCCGGTCGGCGGCATGGAATACCCGATGATCTCGTTCAACGGCGGCCGCCCGGCCAAGGACAAGAAGACCGGCGCCCTGACCTACTCGAAGAACGTCAAGTACGGCCTGATCAGCGTGATCATCCACGAAGTCGGCCACAACTACTTCCCGATGATCGTCAACTCGGACGAACGCCAGTGGACCTGGATGGACGAGGGCCTGAACAGCTTCATGCAGTTCCTGGCCGAGCAAGCCTGGGAAGAGCACTACCCGGCGCGCCGCGGCGAACCGCGCAACATCGTCGACTACATGAAAAGCCGCAACCAGCAGCCGATCATGACCAACGGCGAATCGATCGTGAACCGCGGCGCCAACGCCTACGCCAAGCCGGCCACCGCCCTCAACGTGCTGCGCGAGACCGTGCTCGGGCGCGAACTGTTCGATTTCGCCTTCAAGGAATACGCCCAGCGCTGGAAGTTCAAGCGTCCGACCCCGGCCGACCTGTTCCGCACCATGGAAGACGCGTCCGGCACCGATCTCGACTGGTTCTGGCGCGGCTGGTTCTACAGCACCGACGCGGTCGACGTCAGCGTCGACGGCATCACCGAGTACACCATCGGGACCAAGGACCCGGACATCGAGAAAGCCTGGCAGAAGGCCCAGCGCGACGCCCAGCCGGTCTCCCTCACCGACCAGCGCAACAAGGGCACGCTGGCGCGCCGCGTCGACGCCCATCCGGAATTGAAGGATTTCTACAACGAGCACGACGATTTCACCGTCACCAACCGTGACCGCAACAAGTACAATGAAGCGGTCGAGGACCTGGAAGACTGGGAA
This sequence comes from Burkholderiaceae bacterium, assembly GCA_022701635.1. Taxonomy (GTDB): domain Bacteria; phylum Pseudomonadota; class Gammaproteobacteria; order Burkholderiales; family Burkholderiaceae_D; genus Telluria; species Telluria phyllosphaerae. The sequence continues at coordinate 7,802 of JAKOOD010000098.1, forward strand.
AAAGCGCTGCTGAAGGAAGGCAAGCACCTGTACCTGGTCGACTTTTCCAACCTGGGCGGGCTGGTGACGCCGCTGGTCCTGGAAATCACGCTCCAGAGCGGCAAGAAGTATGTCGAACGCGTGCCGGCCGAAGTCTGGCGCTACTCGCCGAAGAAGATCACCAAGCTGGTCATCACCGACGAGCCGATGGTCGGCCTGACCCAGGACCCGTACCTGGAAACCGCCGACACCGACATCAGCAACAACGCCTGGCCGCGCAAGCTCACGCCGTCGCGCCTGGAACTGTTCAAGACGCAGCGCCCACAGAACGACATGATGAAGGATTACGGGGAGAAGCTTAAGGTGAAGGACGTGAAAGACGTGCAGGATCCGAAGGAAGCGACCAAGGCGGCCGAGCAGGCCGTCGAAGCGGGCAAGGCCGTCGAATGAGTTTTCGCCGCATCCTGGTGAAGGCCGCCTGCGCGGCTGCGCTGGCCTGTGCCTGCGTGGCCGCGCAGGCGCACCGCTTCCACGCGGGCATCACCGACATCGCCTTCAACGCGCACACCGGCAACACCGAAGTCGTGCACACCTACATGGCGCACGACGTCGAAGCCCTGCTCGCCAACCTGTACCAGCGCCAGTTCGACCTGTCCGATGCGGACGACCAGGCCGTGCTGCGCAAGTACCTCGAAAAGCAGTTCTGGCTGGCCGATAAGGCCGGGAAGCGCCTGCCGCTGAACTGGGTCGGCCTGACGGTCGACACCGACAGCGTCACCGTGTTCCAGGAAATCCCGGCCACGCCGGCCGAGAAGGTCGAGACCATCCACACCGCCGTGCTGGTCGACTTCCTGCCCGACCAGGTCAACACCGTGAACTACAGCGCCGGCGGCAGCCTGCGTACCTTCGGCTTCAACGCCCGCCAATCCGAATTGTCCGTCCACTGATGAAATTACGTGTCCTCCCCTGCGCGCTGGCCGCGCTGTTCGTCCACACCCATGCGCTGGCCGACGACCCCGTGATCCAGCGCGTGCTGGTCGAAGGCGCGCGCGCCAGCCAGCTCGGCATCGCCGATTCCGCCAACATGGGCAGCGTCAGCCAGAAGGAACTGGAGATGCGCACCATCTACCGGCCCGGCGAGCTGCTGGAAGCCACGCCCGGCCTGATCGCCAGCCAGCACAGCGGCGAAGGCAAGGCCAACCAGTTCTACCTGCGCGGCTTCAACCTCGACCACGGCACCGACCTCGCCACCTTCGTCGACGACATGCCGGTCAACCAGCGCAGCCATGCGCACGGCCAGGGCTGGACCGACCTGAACTTCCTGATCCCGGAGCTGACCGCGCGCCTGGATTACCGCAAGGGCCCCTATTCGGCCCGCGACGGCGACTTCGCCTCGGCCGGCAGCGCCTACGTGACCTATGCGAACCGCCTGGT
>JAKOOD010000109.1 GCA_022701635.1 Burkholderiaceae bacterium
GATCGGCATAATGTTGGTGAAAACGTAACTGATGTGTAGAAATTGCCACTTCAACGTATGAAAATGGCATTTCTGACATTTAGTTACACTTATAAAATAAACAATCGATCTGGTGTTATCGTTGCCCTTGCAGCGACGGCGCCGTTTGACACTTCTGGAGGATGGATGATCCGAAAACGCCTGCTGTGCATTACTCCCAATGAATCCGACGCCGACGATCTGCTCGACGCAGCCATGGGCGATTGGGAGATTCGCAGTGTGCCAACCCTGGCCGATGCCGCCCGCGAACTGCGCAGCCAGCGCTACCTGGTCGGGCTGCTGGTGCACGACCGCGACGCGTACCGGTCGGCCGAGCTCGATACCTTCCTGCGCCGCCACGGTCACATGCAGTGGATCGGCGTTTTCCGTCCGCGCGACCTGGAAAGCGCACCCTGCCGCGACCTGGTGGTGGAACACATGTGCGACTACCACACGGCGCCGGTCGATCCGGTGCGCCTGGCGCACACCCTCGGCCACGCGCACGGCTGGGCCATGCTGCGCCGCCGTACCGAACCGGCCGCGGCGGACGGCGCCGCGCGCTCGCCGCTGATCGGCAACTGCGACGCCATCGTGCGCCTGCGGGCCCAGGTCGAGCGCGTCGCCAAGGTGGCGGCGCCGGTACTGATCTGGGGCGAAAGCGGCAGCGGCAAGGAACTCACGGCACAGGCCGTCCACACCCATTCCGACCGTGCCGACGGTCCCTTCGTGCCGATCAACTGCGGCGCCATCTCGCCGACCCTGATCCACTCGGAACTGTTCGGCTACGAGCGTGGCGCCTTTACCGGCGCCACCAAGGGCAAGGCCGGCCTGATCGAATCGGCGCACGGCGGCACCCTGTTCCTGGACGAGATCGGCGACCTGCCGAAGGACCAGCAGGCCAACCTGCTGCGCTTCCTGCAGGAAAAGACGATCTGCCGCCTGGGCAGTACCCGGAATATCGCGGTCGATGTGCGCGTGGTGGCGGCATCGCACGTGCAGCTGCAGGAAGCCGTAGCAAAGGGTAATTTCCGCGAAGACTTGTATTATCGTCTTGCCGTGCTGCCGGTCACCGTCCCGCCGCTGCGCGAACGGCGTGACGACCTGGTGGTGCTGGCCGAACATTTCTTCAACCTGTATGCGAACGAAAAGTCGCCGCGCCTGAAGGGATTTTCCAACCGCGCCATCGCCGCCATCCTGGAGCACACCTGGCCCGGCAACGTCCGCGAACTCATCAATCGCGTCCGACGTGCGCTGGTGATGTCCGACGGGCGCTTCATCATGCCCGAAGACCTCGGACTCGGCCATTCCAGTTCGCTGATGGCGCCCGCGGCGCTGGACGATGCCCGCCTGCGCACCGAGCGCTCCGCGCTGCGCGAATGCCTCGACCACAGCGGCCAGAACGTCAGCCGCGCGGCGCGCGACCTGGGCGTGTCGCGCACCACCATGTACCGCCTCCTGAGCAAGCACGGCATGCGTTCCTGACGCTCGCCATCCAGATCTTCCTATCGACGGCGCCGGCATCCCCTGCCGCGCCGGATGTGTTCGCCGCGACCAGCACGCGGCGGCACCCCCAGTACCTCTTGCCTACCACCAGGTCGAGCGCACCGACGCACGGCCTCATCGAATATATCCTCCAATCATTCTTTTATGCCTGTCCTACGGGTGTATCGCGACATCCGTGGCACAACATTAATCGACATCTCAAGTCATTGATCTGTATGAGTAATTACCTATTTTTACAGTCGTAACAGGGTGTTACACCTGTCCAGACAACTGTGTGTGTTGCCACACCCTTCGTTACACACCTGTACCACTTATGTGACACTTAATCGGCATTTTCGGCAAATCCTATCAGACTGAGTCTTACATCCGTGTCGGATGAATCTGGCAAAGCCTTCAAAAACAATTACTTAGCGAACTCGACAGTATGGCTGGCACGTGTTGTGCAAAGTGAAAGAGGTCGGCGCTACAGCCGGCCTACTACCAACCAACACCCAGAGGGGAAACTCGAATGAACAAGACCTTGCTCGTGACCGCTATTTCGCTCGCTTTCTCGCTGAGCGCCCAAGCTGATGATTCCGTTGTTGGCCGCGGCGGCAGCACGGTCACGCAGAACACGACTCGTGCGACGGACAGCAACAACACCGCTACCGACAACAGCAACACCGGCAACACGGCGACCAACACCGCTACCGCTACCGACAACAGCAACACCGGTAACACTGCCACCAGCAACAGCGGCAACACCGCCACCAACACCGACGGCAGCAACCGCAGCACCAACACCAGCACGATCACGACTGACAACAGCAATCGTTCGACGACCTCGACGGACAACAGCAACCGTTCGAACACCCAGGCCGACAACAGCAACCGTTCGACCACCCAGACCGACAACAGCAACCGCTCGAATACCCAGGCCGACAACAGCAACCGCTCGACCACCGACAACAGCAACCGCTCGACCACCCAGACCGACAACAGCAGCCGCAACAACTCGAACCAGGGCAACGACAACAGCACCCGTACCGCCAGCACCACCACCAGCAACACCAGCAGCACCAACGCGTCGAACCAGGGCAACGACAACAGCGCCCGCACCAACACCACGACGACCAACACCGACAGCAGCGACAACAGCGCGCGCACCACGTCGACCAATAACTCGAACCAGGGCAACGACAACAGCACCCGCACCACGTCGACCAACAATTCGAACCAGGGCAACGACAGCAGCACCCGCACCAGCAACAACTCGAACCAGGGCAACAACAGCAGCAACAGCGGCAACACCGCGTCGAACTCGCAGACCGACAGCAGCAACCGCTCGGTGACCAGCACCGACAGCAGCAACCGCAGCGATAACAGCCAGCGCACCACCACCACCAACACCAGCACCAACAATTCGAACCAGGGCAACGACAACAGCCAGCGTACGGCCAACACCACCACCAACACCACGACCAACAACAACAGCTCGGGCCAGAACCGCAGCAGCGGCGACGCCGCCGCATCGGGCCTGGGCGCAGCAGCTGCCAACAACGGCGGCGATGCGAGCTCGTCGCTGGCCAACTCGTTCAACACCTCGACCGCCAACGCCACCAGCAACCTGAGCGGTTCGGTTTCGGGCAACACCGTGTCGAACATCGGTAACCAGGTCGTGAACAACGGCGGCGCCAACGGCGGCGCAGCCACCGCCGGCAACGGTGCAATGGGCACCAGCGGCAGCGTCGCTGCCACCGGCGGCGCCGGCGCGGCAGGCGGCAGCGCCGATGCGGCAACCGGTGCGGCAGGCGGCAACGCCAGCAGCGCCGGCGCGACCGCAGGCGGTGCCACGGTCGGTTCGGCCACCGGCGGCGCAGGCGGCGCAGGCGGCCTGGCTTCGGGCGCCACCTCGGGTAACGGCGCATCGGGCGGCGCAGGCGGTTCGGGTGCGGCAGGTGGCGCAGCCGGCTCGACCGGCGGTGCAGGCGGTGCAGGCGCGGCAGGCGGCTCGTCGACCGGTGCTGCAGGCGGTTCGACCGGCGCGATCGCCGGTGGTAGCGGCGGCGCGACCGGCGGTGCCTGGGCCGGTACCGGCGGTGCAGGCGGCACCAGCGGCGCCGCCACCGGCGGCAGCGGCGCAGCAGGCGGCGCGGGCGGTGCAGGTGCAGCCGGCGCAGCCGGCGGCCTGGGCGGCGCAGGCGGCTCGGGTGCGGCAGGCGGTACTGCCGGCAATGCCGGCGCCACCGCGTCGAACGGCGCTTCGGGTGCCCCGGCCAGCGCCGGCGGTTCCTACGCCAGCTCGGGTGCCGGCGGCATGCCAGGCACCGGCACCGGCACTGAAGGCACGAACGGCACTGGCACCGGCGGCGCCAGCGGCACCGCAACCACGGGCGGCTTGACCGCGACCGGCGGCGCAGTCACCAGCGGCGCCGGCACGGCAACCGCAGGTACCACCACCGGCGGCGCAGGCGGCGCGGGTGCAGCAGGCGCAGCCGGCGGTGCAGGCGGCGCAGGCGGTGCAGGTGCAGCGGCCGGCGCAGGCGGCGCAGGTGCAATGGCTTCGAACGGCGCAGGTTCGGGTGCAGCCGGCGGCGCTGCCACCAGCGGTGCAGGCGGCGCAGGCGGTTCGCACTCGGCGACCGCAGGTGCCGGCGGTTCGACCACCGGCGGCCTCGGCGGCGCGGGCGGTGCAGGTGCTTCGGGCACCGCCACCGCAGGTGCCGGCGGTGCTGGCGCAGCAGGCGGCTCGGCTGGCAACACCGGCCTGGCGTCGAACACCTCGGGTTCGGGTGCGGCAGGCGGTTCGGCAACCACCGGTTCGGCGACCACCGGCTCGGCGACCTCGGGCGCCTCGACTGCCGGTAACGGCGGCACCGGCGGTTCGGGCGGTACCACCACCGGCGGCCGCGGCGGCGACCTGGCTGCCATCACCACCGGCTACGGCCAGGGTGGCATGGGCGGCGCGGCCACCGGCGGCATGGGCGGCTCCAACACCGTGAGCGGCGGCACCTTCAACATGTCGAACACGATGAACGGCACAGCGCAATCGGCTGCGGGCATCTCGGTGATCAGCCAGAACACCGGCATCTCGTCGATGGTCCAGCAGAGCGTGAACGTCCAGGCCAACATGAACCTGTAATCCGAGCTTGGCTGCCGTGCCTCTTGCGAGGTACGGCAGTTTTTTTTGTCGCAAGGGGGTAGAACATGCAGCATCCAGTCTCTCAACGCAAGGCGCTCCACGCCTGGGCCAAGCTTCAGGCCTTTGCGGCGCTCGTGACGCTTGCCTCCGCGGCCTCGGCTGCCACGGACCAGCCCGCAGACGCCCGCACGGCCGATGCGCGTTCGCTGTTCCGGGCCGAGTTCGGGATCAGCAGCGGCCACGAAGCGGTGCAGGCCACCCAGGACGAAGGCAGCGCCAAGCTCGAGCGGCAACGTGGCGGCACCGATACCCACACCACGAACAACACCGCGAACCTTGAAGGCGGCGTCAACGGCAACAGCGCCGTCAACGTCATGACCGGCAACAACATCATCGATTCCGGTTCCTTCGCCAACATGTCCGGTATTCCAGTGGTCATCCAGAACAGCGGCGCCAACGTCCTGATCCAGAATGCCACCATCATCAACCTGCAGATGAAATGAAACGCAGCGCACTGTCACTCGCAATGCTCGTCACGTGCGCGCTCCTGGGATCCGCCGGCGCCCAAGCGGCCGACATGTCGCTTGCCAGCGGTCCCACCTACCGCGTGCCGATGCACAGCCTGAAAGAACTCCGCTTTCTCTCGACCACCCGCCAGCAGTACGACTTCAGCTGCGGCTCCGCCGCGCTGGCCACCCTGCTGACGCACCATTACGGTTATCCGATCAGCGAAACCACCGCCTTCCAGGCCATGTGGGAACATGGCGACCAGGCCAAGATCCGCCGCGAAGGATTTTCGCTGCTCGACATGCAACGCTACCTGGCTACCATCGGCTTCAAGTCCGACGGCTTCCGCCAGCCCCTCGACAAGCTGTTCGAGGCCAAACTCCCCGCCATCGTGCTGGTGACCGAAAAAGGTTACAACCACTTCGTGGTGATCAAGGGCGCCGACGACGGCCGCCTCCTGATCGGCGATCCGTCGGCGGGCACGCGCGCGATCACGCGCGAACACTTCGAAGCCATCTGGCCGACCAAGCTGCTGTTCGTGATCCACGAATCGCCGACCCGGCCGCAATTCAACCTCACCGCCGACTGGCGTGCCGCGCCGCGCGCGCCGCTCGATCAGGCGATGAGCCGCCTGGTACTGGACATCAGCTCGCTGCCGAAGTTCGGACCGGGCGATTTTTGACAGGAGCATCCATGCGCACCATCTTGCAGATCGGATTGGCCGGCGCCGCCCTCGCCTTCGCCATGAACGGCATGGCGGCCCCGGCCGATGCGGCGCCGAAAGCCGCCGGCTTCATCGACGCCAATGCCGTCGCGCCCGCCTCGCTGGACGACTACCGCGGCGGCTTCACCGACCCGAGCGGCCTCGCCGTCTCGCTGGGGATCGACCGCATCGTCACCGTCAACGGCAACGTGGCGGCCACTACCAGCATGAACTTCGGCGATCTCGGCAGCCTTGCCGCCGGCAGGACCACGCTGTCGCCCGAGGCCGCCAACCAGTTGAACCTGATCCAGAACGGCAATGGCAGCTTCAACGTCCAGCTCGGCTCCGGCGCCATGGGCGGTACCGTGATTCAAAACAGCCTGAACAATCAGATTATTAATAATGCAACTATAATAAACGCCAGTGTCGACACCCGGGGCATGCTGCAAGCCATGAACTTCCAGTCGACACTGTCGAACGCACTCAACACCGCCGCGACCGGAAGGTGACGGCACAACCGGAGCAAGAAACAATGCAAAAAATTCCAGCGCTGTACAGCGTGATTGGGCTCGCAGCGGCCCTGGCCTGTATTCCGGCCGGCGCGCAGACCGCGCCCGACCTGGCCGCGCAGTTGAAAATCATGCGACAACAGCTGGAAGAACAGCGCGCCCGCGTCGACGACCTCGAGCGCCAGTTGCGCGCCAGCGGCGTCAAGGCCCCGGTGGGCACGGCCACCCCGTCACAACTCGAGCGCCTGCGCGGCACCGGTCCAGTCGTCAGCAAGGACTGGGCGGACAGCCCAACTGCCGGCACCGCATCGGCCAACAATGCGCCCGACGGCGCAGTCACCAGCGTCGCCGCCGCGACGCCGCTCGACGCCCTGCGCGGGACCGGCGGCGCCGACGCCCCGCAGGCGGGCTTGCCGGCCCCGGTCACCGGCAGCACGGCGCCGGCCGCGCCAGCGCCCCAGGGCGCCGTCGGCCGCGCGCCGGAACAGGCCCAGCAACGCCAGCCCGAAGTGGCGCCGATCTTCGAAACGCCGGGCGTGCTGACCCCGCATGGCAAGGTGGTGTTCGAACCGGCGATCCAGTACGGCTATTCGTCCAGCAACCGCGTGGCCCTGGTCGGCTACACCGTGATTCCCGCGATCCTGATCGGCCTGCTGGACGTGCGCGAGGTCAAGCGCAACAGTACGACCGGTTCCGCCACCTTCCGCTACGGCGTCGGCAACCGCTTCGAAATCGAAGCCAAGGTTCCCTACGTCTACCGCAGCGATTCGACCGTCAGCCGCGAGATCTTCACCGGCACCGCCGCCGAGCGCGCCTTCCAGACCAGCGGCAAGGGCATCGGCGACGTCGAACTCGGCTGGCGCTATCAGGTGAACGACGGCGGCGTCGACAAGCCTTATTACATCGCCGGCATGCGCTTCAAGTCGCGCACCGGCCGCGACCCGTTCGAAGTCGTGACCGACTGCGCGAGCCGCTGCGTCGGCCAGAACGTCACCGGTACCGGCCTGCCGCTGGACCTGCCGACCGGCTCCGGCTTCTATTCGCTGCAGCCGAGCGTGACCTGGCTGCTGCCGTCGGATCCGGCGATCTTCTTCGGCACCTTCAGCTACACCAAGAACTTTAAGCGCGGCAATATCTACCGTACCGTGCTGAACGGCCAACGCGAGCTGCTGGGCGAGATCGATCCGGGCAACGTGTTCGGCTTCAACGTGGGCATGGGCCTGGCGCTGAACGAGAAGGCCTCGTTCAGTATCGGCTACGACCACAGCTCGGTGTCGCGCATGCGCCAGAACGGCCAGATCATCCCGGGCTCGGTGCGTATCCAGCTGGGTACGCTGCTGCTGGGCGGCTCCTACCGCCTGAGTAACAACCGCACGCTGAACCTGTCGGTCGGCGCCGGCATGACGCGCGATACGCCGGATGTGACCTTGATGGTGCGGATGCCGTTCAACCTATGATCGGCACTGGACGCAATAGGAATCGATAGCACATGCACGTCGTCCCTGCGAAGGCAGGGACCCAAGTTTGCAAGCGTTACCTCAACGCGAACAAAAATTGGGTTCCTGCCGCCGCAGGGACGACGTTGTTTTATGGCGGAGCAACTTGACTACGCGGACACGGCCGCGTGTACCAACCCGGTCGGTGATGCTGCTTCAGATGTAGTACACCAGCGCTGCCAGGCCCACGATCAGGGCAACCTTGGCCGCTTTGTACGCCGTCTTGTTCCACGCCTTGTAACGGCGGCGATACTGCCCCATCACATGCGAAATGCGGAACAGCTCGCTCACCAGGCCGGTCTGGTCGCCGGTTTCGTTGGGCGATGCCGCCGCCGTCATCATGGTGCGGCCGAGCCAGCGATTGACCGCCTGCGCCCAGCGGAAACGCATCGGGCGCTCGACGTCGCAGAACAGGATCACGCGGTCGCTGTCGCTGCCGTTGATGGCCCAGTGGATATAGGTTTCGTCGAAGATCACGCCTTCGCCATCGCGCCAGCTGTACGGCGTACCGTCGACGTCGATGAAGCAGCGGTCGTCGTTGGGCGTGGCCAGGCCCAGGTGGTAGCGCATCGAGCCGGCGAACGGGTCGCGGTGCGGGTTCAGCTTGGCACCCGGCGGCAGTTCGGCGAACATCGCGGCCTTGACCGACGGGATACTTTTCAACAATGCATACGTGCGCGGGCACAGACGCTCGGCCGACGGGTGGCTGGCGTCGTACCACTTCAGGTAGAAGCGTTTCCAGCCGGTCTTGAAGAAGGAATTGAAGCCGGCGTCGTTGTTCTCTTCGGACGCCTTGATCTTCTTGAGAGCCAGCAGGTTTTCGGCTTCGTCACGGATGACTTGCCAGTTCTGCTGCAGCACCGCCAGTTCCGGGAATTCGCGCACCGGGATATAGGGCGTGCTCGGCACCCGCGAAAACAAATGCATGAAGATATTGATCGGTGCCATGAACGACGAGTGGTCGAACAGCTGGCGGCCGAACGGCAGACGGACCTTCCCGCGGAAATGGATATGCAACACCGACAGGATGAGAAAACCGACCACTGCCCACTTCATTACGCCTCCGAACGCGTTTCATCGAGGCGCAAGGATACCATAGGGCAGAAACAGGCGTGCACCGCCGGCCTGCCGATCGGCGGACTGGCGGTGCAGCGACGGCTCGGTAACGCAGTCTGTCGTGACTGCGCTACAAGCCGGTGAGGATTAATGCGTCAGGGAAGTGACTGCGTACCCTTTTTCGGCCAGCTGGCCACTCACGTTCTCGATATGGTAATCCGGCAGGTCGGAAGCATTGTCGTCGACTTCGACGGCACGTGCCTCGACTTCCCAGTCGGTGTTGGTGGCTTCTTCGGGGATGTTCTTCGTTTCCGGAACCACCAGGTAAGAGAACTTGCCGTCGTGTTCGGCTCTGCGATAGACGTCCAGGCGCATAGTCGTTTTCCTTTATAAGCATGGCTGACGGATGACAGCCATCGGTAAGGTTGACGATAAGCCAAGCTTGCCCGAGCGTCTGTTAATAGACGCACACTGGATTCTCAACAACGCATTTACCGCGCGGTGTCCGGCCACGCGCGTTCAGCGCCCCAGCACGCGCGCCGGCAGCATGACGATCGCGCGTAGCAGCTCGAACACGGCCTCGACGCCGATGCCGATCAGCCGCAGCGGCAGCAGGAGCAGCCAGAACACCGGATACAGCACCAGTGCCAGCAGCGCGAGCGGCCAGCACAGGAAGAGCAGGAACAGCCAGACCAGGAAACCCAGCATTGTTGGCTCCATCAGGGTGGGTTGGACGATGCGCTTACTGTAAGCGCGTCGACCCGGAGCGGCAACCTGGATGCGATGGATGGAAGGTGGGGACGATGAGTGGGGGAAATGCGGGGGCGAACGGTGCGGAAACAGCCGTCGCCCCTGCGCAGGCAGGGGCGACGGTTCCAGGCTTACAAACCTGGTCTGCTATCAGGCGAACACGGCCTCGGCAACCCGCGCCGTCACCTGCTCCTCATACTTCGCCACCACCTCGGCCCGGATCGACGCTTCCAACGACGGAATCGACCCGCCCGCACGGTAGGCAAAGCTCACCTGCACGATATCGCCCGGCTGCACGTCCAGGGCACGCGCCAGCGGCAGCGTCATGTAGTGGTTCAGCCAGTCGATCGTGGTGCCGCGCTCTTCGATGATCGACAACACGTTCTTGGTGATGAAACGCAGCGCGTTCAGGCTGCCGGCCTTGTCGACCAGGAACCGGCCTTCCCAGGCGATCAGGGAATCGACCGGCTGGCTGAAGTCGAGGACGCTGTAGACGCCCGGCTGGGCCAGCTCGACCGTGCCCGGGTAGACCACGTTGGTCGGCTGGAACTGGATGATCGGCGCGTGGAAACCTTCGAAATCGTATTCGGCCTGCAGCGGCTGGACCGCCATGATGACCGCTTCCGGCAGGAACACCGGCAGCGGGCCGCCGAAGCGTGCCAGGTAGCGGCGCTTGAACGCTTCGATCACCTCGACCTGCTTTTCGCGCAGCATGCCGACGTGGATCATTTCGCAGATCACGATGTCGACCGGCTCCGGCGGCAGGTAGTCGAAGGCGTCGGCGTGCACGACCTCGACCTTGTGGCCGTTCTCGTTCATCGCCAGGAAACGGCGCGCCTCGCGCACCATGTCCGGGTTGAACTCGACGCAATACACTTTGTCGGCCTGCTGGGCCGCGAAGAACGAGAGGACGCCGGTACCGCCGCCCAGTTCCAGCACCTTGGCGCCCGGCTTGACGGCGTGGAAGATCGCCGACTTGAAGCTGTGCATCCGGTTATGGTCCATCAACATGTTGTGATGGTAGTGGACCGGGATGAATTGACCCAGGTAGCAGCTCTCGATTTCGCGTTCGTTCAGCATGGAATTCCTTCAGTGGAGGCCGCGTTATCGCTGGCGCCGTGTTATTGATCACGTAGCCATTATCGCCATGCCGAGAAAGAATTGATGCGTTGAGGAAACGAACTTTTCCGGTCCAGTTCGGCGCTTGCGCCGGTAGGCGCCAGCCTCAGCGCGTCAGCACCTTGGCCAGTGAGGGGTGCTCGGCACGGGCGGCGATCTGCGCCGCGGTAAGGCCTTCCCCGTTCTTCAAGCGGAGATCGGCGCCGTGCTCCAGCAAGAACCGCGCAGTCTCTTCCTTGCCTTCGCGCGCGGCCAGCATCAGCGGCGTGTAGCCGCCGCTGGCGTGTGGCGACAGCGCATCGATCTCGGCGCCGTGCTCCAGCAGCAGGCCGGCGATGGCATCGTCGCCGGCAGCGGCCGCATAGTGCAGCGGCGTCCAGCCCGGGCGGTTAATGGCCGCACCCTTGGCGATCAGTGCCTCGGCGGCCGGGCGGTTGCCCTTGAAGGCGGCCATCATGAGCGCCGTGTTGCCGTTGATGGCCGGCGTATCGACGCGGGTGCCGGGATGCGCGAGCAGCGCCCTGAACACTTCCATCGACCCTTCGCGCAGGGCCAGGACCAGCGCCGGCTCGCCGCCGATCGGGTTGGTGTCGTTGGGGTCGACCTGGGCGCCGAGCATGGTCTTGACCGTGCGCGCATCGTCCATCTGTACCGCGCGGAAGAAAGTGCCGACCTGGGCCGGGGTGGCCGCCATGGCCAGCGAGACCGTGGCGGACAGCAGGATCGAATACAGCGCGCGGCGCAGCAGCATGGGTCAGTCCTTCGGCACGTTGAACAGGGTGTGGAAGTTCTCGGTCGTGCGGTCGGCGACTTCGCGCAGCGGCACGTCCTTCAGGGTCGCCAGGAACTCGGCCACGTGCGGCACGAAGCCCGGCTCGTTCATCTTGCCACGGTAGGGCACCGGCGCGAGATAGGGCGAGTCGGTTTCGATCAGGATCCGCTCCAGCGGCAGCGCCTTGGCCACGGCCTGCAGGTCTTTCGCGCTCTTGAAGGTCACGATCCCGGAGAACGAGATGTAGAAACCCATCTCGATCGCCGCCTGCGCGACTTCCAGGCTTTCGGTAAAGCAGTGCATGACGCCGGCGACGCCGCCCTGCTCCACGCCGGCACCCTCTTCCTGCAGGATGCGGATGGTGTCGGCGCTGGCGGCGCGGGTGTGGATGATCAGCGGCTTGCGGGTCGCGCGCGAGGCGCGGATATGGGTGCGGAAACGCGCGCGCTGCCACTCGAGGTCGCCTTGCAGGCGGTAATAGTCGAGCCCGGTTTCGCCGATGGCGACGATCTTCGGGTGATGCGCCATCTCGACCAGCTGCTCGACGGTCGGTTCCGGCGTGTCTTCGTAGTCGGGGTGGACGCCCACCGACGCATATATATGAGGATATTGCTCAGCGAGCGCGAGCACGCCCGGGAAGTCCGGCAAGTCGACCGACACGCACAGGGCGTGGGTCACCTTGTTCTCGGCCATCTTGGCGAGGATCTCGGGCATCCGGGCGGCGAGCTCGGGAAAATTGATGTGGCAGTGGGAATCGATGTACATCCGGTTATTGTACGCGAGCGCCGAATGGAAGGTAGGGTGGGCACCCTGTGCCCACGCGGGTGCCGCCATCGCGCATACGTCCGCGTGGGCACGTGGTGCCCACCCTACGCGACGCGCTTGCCCAGGATGATCAGGTCGCGCTCGATCCCATCCAGGTTCGCCACCCGTGGGAAATGCGCCCAGGTATCGAAACCGTACTTGCGGAACAGGGCCAGGCTCGGTTCGTTATGCCCGAAGATGAATCCGAGCAGCGTATGCACATTGACGTTCGGCGCGAACGCCATCGCCTGCTCCAGGCAGTACTTGCCGATACCCTTGCCGCGCCATGCTTCGGCGATGTAGATCGACAGTTCGGCCGTGCCCGAATAGGCCGGGCGCCCGTAGAAATTCGAATAGGACAGCCAGCCGATCACCGCCGGGTTGTCGGCCGTGTCGGCGGCATCGTGGATGACCCACAGTGGACGCCGTTCCGGGGTATGGTCGGCGAACCAGCCTTCGCGCGACTGCACCGTGATCGGTTCGGTGTCGGCGGTGACTTCGCGCGAGGCGATGGTGGAATTGTAGATGTCGACGATGACGGGCAGGTCTTCGAGACGGGCGAGGCGGTGAACGTAGGACGGCATAAAAAAAGAACGTGGAGGAATTAAAGCGTGTGGGTGGCGCGCGACGAGCGTAGTGCGGCACCCAGGATTTCTTCGATGCGCAGCTTGGCGCGCTGGCCGGTCTCGTCGGCCGGAAAATGCACGCCGATGCCCTGCGCCTTGTTGTTGTTGGCGCCGGCGGGCGTGATCCAGGCGACCTTGCCGGCGATCGGGTATTTGTTGGGATCGTCCATCAGCGACAGGATCAGGTAGATCTCGTCGCCGATCTTGTAGGGCTTGGTCGTCGGCACGAACATGCCGCCGTTCTTCAGAAAAGGCATGTAGGCGGCATACAGCGCCGCCTTTTCCTTGATGGCCAGCGACAGCACGGACGGGCGCGGTGCCTGCGCGGCGTTCGGGTCCACGGTCAAGCCGCTCATCGGATTCCTTTCATGGGTTCGGCGCAGCGGGGGTTATCAGCTGCAGCATGCAGTGTAATCAAGCAACATGTCTTCCACAAACAGTTTCGGCGACAACGGGTGGTCGGCCACTGCGCGGCGTTCGTTGGCGGACTTGATCGCGCGCATCAGCTTGGGCGTCGGCACCCGGCCGGCCAGCGCCGCGAGTTCGCGCTGGTAACGCGGATAATAGCGGATCGTGCCGGACAGCTTGTACGAAAATACGTCATAAAGCCAGCGCTGCTGCCATGCCACAAGATTCGCCAGCGGCGCCTTACTCAGCTTGTCGGCGGCGCGCAACGCGCTATCGACGCTGGGTTGCGCCAGGATCTGCAGCAGCGTGTCGAGCTCCTCGCGGCTGCCGTTCTCGGCCTGGGCCAGGGCCGCCAGCGGCGCCCCGCCCTGTTCGCGCAGCCAGCCGTCGGCGTCGTTCACGCCCTGGGCCTGCAGCCAGGCCAGCGCGCTGGCGTGATCGGGCGTGGGCAGCGCGAACTTGCGGCAGCGCGACAGGATCGTCGGCAGCAGCCGGTCGAGGCCGTTGGAAGCCAGCAGGAACACGGTGCCGGGCGGCGGTTCTTCCAGTGTTTTCAGCAGGGCATTGCTGGCCGGCATATTGAGCGCTTCGGCCGGGTACAGGACCACCACCCGCAGGCCCTGGCGGTGGGTCGAAATGTTCATGAAGTCGGCCAGGGCGCGCACCTGTTCGATCTTGATGTCCTTCGATGCGGTTTTTGACGATTTCGACTTCTTGTCGCCGTCGCCGGCCGCGGCGTCGTCGCCGTCGGCCGCCGGCACCTCGTCTTCCAGCGCTTCCGGGCGCACGCGGCGGTAATCCGGATGGTTGCCCTGGGTGAACCAGCCGCAGGACGCGCACGTACCGCAGGCGCGCCCATCGGGACGCACGTTTTCACACAACAAAGCCTGGGCAAAGGCTTCCAGGAAATCAGCCTTGCCGATGCCGGCCGGGCCGTAGAACAGGAGCGCATGCGGCAGGCGCGCGCGCATCTGTTGCAGCTGGTCCCAGGCCTGCTGTTGCCATGGGTAGATCATGCCGCTCACACCAGTTTCTCCAGCGCTGACAAGAGCGCTTCACGCACCTCGTCGATCGACTGCGTCGAATCGATCACCACGATACGTTCCGGCGATGCCGCCGCGCGGCGCAGGTACTCGTTGCGGCAGCGCGCGAAAAAGTCGGCTTCTTCCTGCTCGAACTTGTCCAGCGTGCGGGTGGTGTCGAGCCGCGCGCGCGCCACCTCGAGCGGCACGTCGAACAGCAGGGTCAGGTCGGGCTGCAGGTGCGGATGCACCCACTGTTCCAGCCCCTCCATCTTGGCCCGGTCCATGCCGCGGCCACCGCCCTGGTAGGCGAAGCTGGCGTCGGTGAAGCGGTCGGACAGCACCCAGTCGCCGCGCGCCAGCGCCGGCGCGATCACCTGGGCGATGTGTTCGCGCCGGCTGGCGAACATCAGCAGCGCTTCGGTCTCGAGGTGCATCTTTTCGTGCAGCAGCAGGTCGCGCAGTTTTTCGCCGAGCGCCGTGCCGCCCGGTTCGCGCGAGGAGACCACGGTCTTGCCGGCGCCTTTCAGGTATGCGGTGACGAACCCGATGTGGGTCGACTTGCCGGCGCCGTCGATGCCTTCGAAGGTGATGAAACGCCCGCGCGCCTTGCCCGCCTGGTCACTACTATTCATGGTTGCTTCTTTTATTCATTTATTGATTGGAGCGCTTTTCGCTGCCGGCGCTACTGCGGATGTACTGGTCGACCGCCTTGTTATGCTCGTTCAGGTTGACCGAGAAATGGCTGGTGCCGTCGCCGCGCGACACGAAATACAGGGCTTCGGTCTTGGCCGGCGCCAGGGCCGCCGCCAGCGACTGCACGCCCGGCAGCGCGATCGGCGTCGGCGGCAGGCCGGCCCGGGTATAAGTGTTGTACGGGGTGTCGGTCTCGAGATCCTTTTTACGGATCTTGCCGTCGTATTTCGGACCCATGCCGTAGATGACGGACGGGTCGGTCTGCAGCAGCATCCCGGTCTTGAGGCGGTTCACGAACACCCCGGCAATCATCGCGCGCTCGCCCTTCTGGCCGGTTTCCTTTTCCACCAGCGACGCCATCACCAGCGCCTGGTACGGGTCCTTGTAGGGCAGGCCCGGTTCGCGCTTGTCCCAGGCGGCGTTCAGGCGCTTCATCATCATCTCGTGCGCCTGCTTGTAGATGCTCAGGTCGCTGGCGTTCTTGGCGAACAGGTAAGTGTCCGGGAAAAACAGACCCTCGGGACCGTCGAACTTCGCCGCCGCGCCGGCCACCTTGGCCAGCAATTCCTGGTCGGTCAGCTTGGCGGTGTCGTGCTTCAGGTTGGGCGCGGCATCGACGGTCTGGCGCATCTGGCGGAAGGTCCAGCCTTCGATGATGGTCAGCGACTCCTGGGCGAACTCGCCGCGCACCAGCTGGGTCAGCAGGCGTCGCGGCGAGGTGTCGGGCTTCAACTCGTAGCTGCCGGCCTTGATCTGGCCGGCCTTGCCGGTTACGCGCGCCAGCACGCCGAACAGGAAGGTATTGACGGGCACGCCGGCTGTCGCCATCTGCTGGGTGGCGCCGCCGACGCCGCTGCCCGGTGCGATCGCGAACGGGATGACCGCGGCGCCCGCGCTTGCGCTGGTCAGCGGGCGGCCGGCCCACCACTGGAAGCCGGCGACGGCCGCGACCGATACGATCACGGTCGAGACGATGAGTTTTTTTAAGAATGCCATGCTCGAGGGTTTGTTTTTACGCCGTCCCCGGCGCGATTTTGTCGACATCTCTATAATGAGCCCGTAATGATATAGCCCTGCTGCGTTATCCGTAAGTCATTCGTAAGTCATCCGCCATAAGTAATCAGCAATCATAACCCGCGTATTGTAGCCCTATGAGCATGAATCCCTGGATCGACCACTTGGCGCCGCTCGGCGCCCGCTTCCATCCCGACGAAGCCACCCAGATCGAAGACTTCGGCCGCGTGCTGAGCGCGGCCGACCTGGCCGCCGGTTTCGTCGCCCCGGTCACCGACCTGGGCCTGATCGGCGTGGCCGGCGAGGATGCCGCCGCCTTCCTGCACAACCAGCTGACCAACGACGTCGAGCACCTCGGCGCGGGCGACGTTCGCCTGGCCGGCTACTGCACCCCGAAAGGCCGCCTGATGGCCACCTTCCTGATGTGGAAAGCGGCGGACGGCATCTATCTGCAATTGCCGCGCGCAATCCAGGCGCCGCTGCAGAAGCGCCTGTCGATGTTCGTGCTGCGCGCCAAGGCCAAGCTGCGCGACGCCACCGAGGAAGCGCAGCGCGTGGCCGTGCTCGGCCTTGGCGGCGCCAAGGCGGAAAGCGCGCTGCGTGCCCACGTGCCCGAACTGCCGGCGGCGCCCTATGCCAAGGTGGAAGGCGCAGCCGGTACCGTGCTGCGCCTGGCTGACACCCTTGGCGCGCCGCGCTACCTGTGGCTGACCTCGGCCGAGACCGCCGCCGCCGCCCTGCCGGCGCTGCGCGAAGCGCTGGCCCTGGGCGGCAACGCGGCCTGGCAGCTGGCCGCCATCCACGCCGGCGTGCCCCAGGTGAGCCAGCCGACCCAGGAACAGTTCGTGCCGCAGATGGTCAACTTCGAGCTGATCGGCGGCGTCAATTTCCGCAAGGGCTGCTACCCGGGCCAGGAAATCGTCGCCCGCAGCCAGTACCTCGGCAAACTCAAGCGCCGCATGGCGCTGGCCACGCTGGACAATGCCGCCGCGCGTCCCGGCGACGAGGTGTTTTCGAGCGCCGACCCCGACCAGCCCTGCGGCATGATCGTGAACGCCGCGCCGAACGGCAAGGGCGGCGCCGACGTGCTGGTGGAAATCAAGCTGGCCGCGATCGACAGCGAGGTGCGCCACGGTTCGGCCGGCGGTACCCCGCTGTCCTTCCTGCCGCTGCCGTATGCGCTCGACGCGATCGATGCCTGACCCAGCGCACCGGCCATGATCGACCTGTACGTCTACTATAAAGTGCGCGAGCAGGACAGCGCCGCGCTCGAACCGCGCGTGCGTGCCCTGCAGGCCGCACTCGCCGCGCGCCACGCCGTGGTGCCGCAACTAAAGCGCCGTCCCGAGATCCGCGACGGCCTGCAAACCTGGATGGAAGTCTACCCGTCTACCGACGACGCTTTTTGCGCCACGCTCGAGGCCGCCGCACGCGATGCGCGACTCGACGCCCTCATCACGGGCCCGCGCCGCGCCGAAGTTTTTATGGACCTGAACCCATGTGCCTGATTGTTTTCGCGTGGCGCGTGATTCCCGGCGTGCCGGTGATCGCCTGCGCCAACCGCGACGAATTCTACGACCGCCCGGCCACCCCGGCCGGCCCGTGGCCCGACGACCCCGACATCATCGCCGGGCGCGACCTGCGGGGCGGCGGCAGCTGGATGGGCGTGACGCGCCATGGCCCGCACGGCCCCAGGTTCGCCGCGCTGACGAATATCCGCGCGCCGGGCGAGCGCCGCGAGGACGCACCCACGCGCGGCGCCCTGGTCGCCGATTACCTCAAGGGCGACCTCGACGCGCCGGCCTACCTGGCCCGCATCGCCCCCGGCGCCGGCGCCTATAACGGCTTCAACCTGGTGCTGGGCGACCGCGACGGCCTATACTGGTTCTCGAACCGCGGCGACGCCGATGCGCGCAACGGCAAGGCGCTCGAGCCCGGCATCTACGGCATCTCGAACGGCCTGCTCGATGCGCCGTGGCCGAAAGTCCTGCGCACCAAGGCGGCATTCGCCAGCCTGCTGCTGCAGGGGGCTCCCGAGGAAGCCTATTTCGAAATGCTGGCCGACACCACCCGTGCACCCGACCTGCGCCTGCCCCACACCGGCGTGCCGATCGAGGTCGAGCGACAGCTGTCGGCGGTGTGCATCGAGATTCCGGGCTACGGCACGCGCACCTCGACGGTCGTCAAACTGTATGCCGACGCGGAACCCGAATTGCACGAACGCATCCTGCAACCGTGTGGGGAAAAGGCCGCTTGATGGTTGGCGCAGGCAGGTCGCGCACGCTTCGCGCACCGGAGATCATGAACGGATTCGCTGCGCTATGATGGCCGCATAACTGCCTGCCCTTCCAGTGCGGAGGGGCACAGTCCGGCGGAGTCCCCGCGATGAACCCCTCACCCTTGCCCTTGGCCGTCTTCGTGGTCGGCGAAGACGGCGTCATCATTACCTGGAACAAGGCCTGCGAAAAGCTGGCCGGCTTGACGCCGCGCGACATCCAGGGCCAGGCACTCGATCGCATCCTCGCCTTCGACCAGCCCGGCGCCGCATCCCTGCCGATGGCGGCATGCGCCGACAGCGAATTTGCCGGCAGCCTGCGCTGCGCCGACGGCAAGGCACTGCCGGTACGCATCACGATCGCCCCGCAGTTCTTCGGCAACGGCGGCCCGCGCGCCTACAGCGTCATCGTGGTACCGCGCACCGGCATCGTGCCGCCGCGCTACGCGCTGATCCAGGACCTGGCCATCGAGGAAATCATCGAAGGCCTGCCCTGCGTGTTCTACGTCATCGACCAGAGCGGCCACCTGCTGCTGTGGAACCGCCGGCTCGAGACGGCGCTGGAACGCACCAGCCAGGAAATGACGCGTACCGACGTCCAGCATTTCTTCGACGAGGCCGAGCGGCCGTTCATCGTGCAGAGGATCCTGGATACCTTCGCCGACGGCCCCACGATGCACGAGGCCGACCTGGTCGGCAAGCACGGCAAGCGCACGCCCTACCTGTTTCACTGCGCGCGCACCAGCCTGGGCGAGCTGCCGTGCATCTTCGGTACCGGGCTCGATATTTCAAAGCGCAAGCAGGCCGAGCGCGACCTGCGCGTGCGTGAACGCGCCATTTTTTCCAGCGTCAACGCCATCCTGATCACCTGCCGCGAGGACGGCGAGCATCGCATCGAGTACGTCAACCCCGCCTTCGAACAGCTGACCGGCTACATGCTGGCCGAGATCAAGGGCCGCGATCCGCGCTTCATGCGCATCGAAGACTGCGATGCCGACGAGCAGCGCCGCATCGACGAGGCGCTGCAGCGCTGCGAAAGCGTGCGCGCGGTGATCCGCAACCGCCGCAAGAACGGCGAAGTGTTCTGGAACGAATTGCGGATCGACCCCGTCGCCAGCCTGGAGAACCAGGTCACCCACTTCGTGGCCGTGATCAACGACATCACCGAAGCCCGCCGTTACGAGCGGCGCCTGCACCACCTGGCGCACCACGACCCGCTGACCGGCCTGGCCAACCGCACCCTGTTGCAGGAACAGCTGCGCCACGCGATCGACGACGCCGTGCAGGACGCCACGCTCGGCGCGCTGGCCTTTCTCGACCTCGACAATTTCAAGTACATCAACGACAGCTTCGGCCACGATGCCGGCGACACCGTCCTGCACGCGATCGCCGACCGCCTGCGCGCCAACGTGCGCGAAAACGATACCGTGGCACGGATGGGCGGCGACGAGTTCGTGGTCGTGATCCGCGACCAGCCGAGCGTCACCCACATCGGCGACATGATGGAACGGATCCGCCACGCCATCGAGCAGCCGATCCACGCCGCCGGCCAGGACATCGCCAGTGGCGCCAGCATCGGCGTCAGCCTGTTCCCGCGCGACGGCGATACGGTCGACCGCGTCATGCGCGCCGCCGACGCCGCCATGTACCACGCCAAGACCCTCGGCAAGAACAACTGCCAGTTCTATTCGGAGGAGCTGAACCGCGTGGTGCACCAGCACCTGCAGCTCGAAGCGAGCCTGGGCCGCGCCATCGGCAACGGCGAGCTGCGGCTGGGCTACCAGCCGAAGGTCGACCTGCGCAGCGGCAAGGTGGTGGGTGCCGAGGCGCTGGTGCGCTGGCACCATCCCGAGCACGGCCTGATGGCGCCGGAACATTTCATTCCGGTGGCCGAAGAGACCGGACTCATCGTCCCGCTGGGCGAATGGGTGATCGACGAAGCCTGCGGCGCGCTGCGCGCGCTGGATGCGATCGGCATGGACGGGTTCGTGATCTCGGTGAACCTGTCGGCGCGCCAGCTGCGCCAGCGCCAGTTCGTCGACCGCCTCGCCGCCACCCTGCAGCGCCACGGCGTACGCCCGGCCAGCCTGGAGCTGGAGGTGACCGAAAGCCAGCTCATGGACCACCCGGACGACGCGCTACAGGCGCTGGCCGGATTGAAAGCGTTGGGCGTGCGGCTGTCGATCGACGACTTCGGCACCGGCTATTCGAGCCTGAGCCACCTGCAGAAATTCCCGGTCGATTACATCAAGATCGACCGCTCCTTCCTGCACGACGTCAGCGACGGCGATACCGTCATCACGCGCGCCATCATCGCGCTCGGCCACAACCTGAAGCTGAAGGTGATCGCCGAGGG
>JAKOOD010000116.1 GCA_022701635.1 Burkholderiaceae bacterium
CTGGCGACTTTTCGTTGCAAGCTGCCGACACGGATACAAACTATCATATTCAAACCTAGTTGCAATTACATTTGCCATATAGAATGTTTTTATTGGAGTTTTTCCACTGTTATCTAGAAATAGTCGACGGACTAACATTTCGCTTGCCGGGCAGTGATTTCACTTTACAACATTGATGTTTGATCTCGGCGTGTGCCCCGATGAACGCTGTTGGTATTGCTGGTCGAGCTGCGAATTCCGGAGAGATAACGCTCGTTTCCAGGCATTGATTTATTACTCATGCTCGAATTCCCCTGCATCAACGCATCACGAGTGCGGTTGGAGATGATGCGATGGGCCAGCTACCCAACGATGCCAACATGCGTACGAAAAAATTGGCCCTGCCCGGCAGTAGCATGGATTCTTTGAATATGCCGGACACCGGCGCATTCATCGACGAACAACTTCGCCTGGCTGCCCTCCAGGCTACAGGACTGCTCGATACCTCGCCCGAAGACATGTTCGACCACCTGACGCGGGCTGTCTGCGACGCGTTGCGCGTACCGATCGCCCTGGTCTCGCTGGTGGATGCGGAGCGCCAGTGGTTCAAATCACGCTGCGGGCTCGACGCCCAAGAAACGCCGCGTTCAGTATCCTTCTGCGCGCACGCGATCCGGCGGCATGACATGTTTGTCGTACAAGATACGCTAGCCGACGCGCGCTTCTCGAACAATCCTCTGGTCACTGGGGAACCGCATATCCGGTTTTATGCTGGCGTACCGCTCTATGGGTCGGACCGCCAGCCAATCGGCACCTTGTGCGTGATCGATCGCGTTCCTCGCACCCTGTCGGAAGCCGAGTCCCGCATTTTGCAGAGCTTGGCACGGGCAACACAGGAGATGATCCGCCTGCGCCAGGTGGCGCTCGCCGCCACGGGCCTGCTCCGCCCCAGCAGCAAGGGAGACGCGAAAGCATTCCAGAGTGAACTGTCACTGCTGCTGACGCGCGATCCGCTGACCGGCTTGCCCAACCGCGCCGAACTCGAGGAGCGGATCCGCGCTTCGATTCCAATGTGGCGTCAGCAGGAAGCGCTCGCCACGATCGCGGTGGTCAATGTCGACAATTTCGATGGCATCAACGCGGCGCTGACCTACGGCGGCGGCGACCAGATCCTGGTGGAACTGAGCCGCCTCCTGCGTGGTGCCATCGGCGCGGAAGACCTGATCTCGCGTATCGGCGGTGATACCTTCGTCGCCTTGCTATGCGAACACCATGGCGTCGATGACCTGGCAGTGCGCCTGGACCGCCTGAGCCAGGCGGCGCAATTCGGTATGCAGATCGACGAACGACAAGTTCACGTCACCTGCGGTATTGGCTTCTCGCGCTTCCCTGCCGACGGCGACAATGCCGACGCGCTGATCAATGCCGCCTGCGTGGCGGTGCGCGAAGCCAAGCAAACAGGCAGAGGGGCGCTGCAGCCGTATCGCGTGGGCTCGGGGACGACGCATAGCGACTACCTGCTTGAACGCGACCTGGGACGAGCGATCGAGAACAGCGAGCTCGAAATGTACTATCAGCCCAAGGTGGACCTTGTCACGCAGCGCATCACGGGTGTGGAAGCGCTGGTCCGCTGGCATCATCCCTCGCGCGGCATGGTCGGGCCGGCGGAATTCATCCCGCTGGCCGAGCACACAGGCCTGATCGTGCCGCTGAGCGCGTGGACCATCGATCGTGCTTGCGCCGAGTTGGCGCGCTGGCGCACGCTGGGTGTCGACGACGTTGGCATGGCCGTCAACTTGTCGAGCCGGCTGTTCTCGTCTGCCGGTCTGGTGCCAATGATCGCCGACGTCTTGCGGCGTTATCGACTACCTGGTTGCATGCTGGACCTGGAGGTGACGGAAAGCAGCTCGATGGCTGATCCGGTCCTGGCTGCACACTTGATGCGGCAGCTGAAGTCACTGGGTGCCACGATTAGCGTCGACGATTTCGGTACTGGCTATTCAAGCCTGAGTTATCTCAAGGATTTTCCGGTCGATGCGATCAAGATCGATCGTTCATTCGTCATCGACATGCTGACGAGCGAAGGAACGCTAGCGATCATGCAGGGAATGATCGCCACCGCCCGCCGGCTCGGACTGACAATTGTGGCCGAAGGCGTGGAAACCACGGCCCAGCGCGACCTGCTGTTGCGTGAACGATGCGACGTGGCGCAAGGATACCTTTATAGCCGACCTGTGCCGGGTGAGGCCTGCCTGGCACTGTTGCGTGCTGAACGAAAAGCCGAATGATCAGCGTGCCTGCGGCAGCATGTCCCCCGGGCCTGCCTATGGCCGGACCTCATTCGGTTGACGACTCGCAGCTGACTTTTTCCTTTCTCTTCGTATCCACCATGACCTTGTAACAGGTCGGCGTTTTTTCGTAATAGCCTGTCTGCTTGTCCAATCGATATGCATGCTCGAAGAAATAGGAACCTTGTTCGTTATTCACGGTCGCCATCGTGGAAGTCACTTTCTCGGGTAAATTGCCCTTGGCCGTCAGTTTGAAATCGTTGAATTCCGAGAACGGCAAGAACAGAATGGTGCATCCCACTTTCCTGGGCGTGATACGGACCAGTTGCCGGGTCGGATTTCTTTCCGTGGTCGGGTCCCATGTCCACACATACCTGTTTTTTTGGACATCCGTATTTTTTTCCATCTTGACAACCACGGGATAATCCTCGGTCGGCTTGGGCACGGTGTATTTGCTGACGCATTGCCCCACAGGTGATCCATCCCAGGCGGACGGCGCCTGCTGCGCGAACGCGGCGCTACTGAACAGGTACACGGCAAGCGAAGCCATGCGAAGACTACGGTCTCTGGTACTCATAATTGATTGTTCCCGTTGAACTAAAAGGCACTTCCGTCGGTGGAAATGTGGAACACAGCAAAGGGCTCATGTTCGGGTGCGCCGGCGTCCCCAGGTTCACGCTCGGCGTCAGGGGAGGATAGCGGAACTGCACATTACCAGAGAGCAGAGGCTCGTCGAAAAAGTAATTTTTAAGGAATAATGCAAACTGGTGGCGGTTGGCGTAGCCGTTACCCCCGCCATTCACCAGCCAGCATGCGAACCCGATTTGGACCAGGCTGAATGGCAGATCGGCTACCCGGTTCATGTTGGAAACACCGCGGAAGCGTTTGGTCACCCAGAAAAATCCGCTCGACTCACCGGCATGCTCCAGATCGCTGGAAACGATGCCTGGGTCATAGCGCGGCGACCAGCGCATGACCTGGCCGCCGCTGTCCTTCGCATGCGTCGATGTCGGCGTGATCCTGGCATCCGCATAGGCACCTGTATGATTCGCGAGGGCCTTGTATTTTCCGTAGTTCTCGTAATTCGATCCCCACGTCAACTGCATGTAGCCCCTGCCGTACAAAGGTCCGTATGGCTTGTTGTTGCCGGTGCCGCCCTCGTTCATCAACGCCAGCATGCCGGTCTCGATATATATCTGGGCCAGCGCATGGACGTGGCGCTGCCGCGACGCGCCGTAATATTTTCTGAAGTAATGATTCAGTGCCAACCGGTGCGTGGTGGCGCGTTCGAGCGCGGTTTGCCATGGGGTGTTCCCACTCAGGCAGCGACGAGGAATGCATTGCGCGAGTTCGCGCGCACTGAGCCATCCGCATCGCCTGAAATGACGGATGAATTCCCTGGGCTGCCAATGCCAGTGCGTGCCGTCCATGCCTGTCGCGCCGGGCCAGAAGGCCAATGCACCGATATGTGCTTTCAGTTTGTCGAAGTCGGCATCGGTCAGGGGCCGGGGGTTCTCCGGTGTACTGGTTTTCAGCCACGACCAGCGTGCATCGACGCTGGCCCCGTCCCATTCGGTGGGAAATTTCACGATCACTCTTGCAAGCCTGGCCGCCATACCGGCGTCATTCGTCCGCGCCGCGATTTCCGCCGGCGTGACGCTGCCATCATGGTCGGCGTCAAGCCAGTCACGCAGCAAGCTGGAATCGCAGCGGCTGTCGTGGCCGGTGCTGTCGTCGATGATCCGCCATTGTTTCCAGTGCGGGAGATCGGCGTCGCTGAAGCGGTGGACCGGCGCGGCATTCAAATTGACCCACCCTTGCCCACCGGGATAACGGATGTGCCGCCAGTGCGGGACGTCCGCCGGCACAAGCCGGTCCGTACCGAGCACGCGCCCAAAGCGCCGCAGCGCGAAGACACCGCTGGGCGCGGGGCGCTGCGCGGCGGGGTAAGCATTGGCGATCTCGCTGGCATCTTTGAACAGCGTGTACTCCGCGTCGGGCTCCTGCAACGCGGCGCCCACGGCTGCGCCGTCGGCGTCGTAGGTGGTGACAAGCGCAGCGCCACGGGCACCGGCCGCGCCTGTACCCTCCGCATGACGGATGCCGACGACCAGCACGGCGGTGCTGGTATGCACCGCTTGCAGGGGTTCGCGTGGCGGCAAGGGAGCATTGTGCGGGGCGTGGGGTGGCCGCGGCGGCTGCCGCATCGCGGTCGCGGAATCCGGCAGCGGCTTGTCGGCGAAGACCAGGGTGCCTGCCGGGAGATGGAAATAGTTTTCTCCAAAAACCGCGTCCGCGCGCCCATTCGCCGTGGTGGGCAGGTCGCCGCTGGCGCGGCCGGCCAGCCGGGCCAGGTTGGCTTCGTCGCAAATGATCTCGAAATGGATACGTCCCCGTTCGCCGTTGATGTAGCCGGCGCGACCGATCATCTCCTTGCGGTAGACAGGACCTTGCGCCCGGATCGTGGCGGGAATCTCATGCAGGTGCATGGTGATGCTGTAGAAGGTCACCGAGGCATGGGCACCACTACCGATCTCGGTTTCATGCCGAATGACCACCACGCCATCGCTGGTTGCATTGTTGTACATCAAGGGATGCTCGGGAGGCAGCGACGGCAAGCCCGCCGTCGGCTGGCGTACGAACACGACCGTTCCATCGGCGATCGCGCGCACCGGTTCGAAGCCGCCCTCCAGCACAGGTGCGCTCAAGTGCAAGCCTCCATGCCAACCCAGATTGAAGCTGACCGGAAAGGCCCCTTGCCCAGGCGTGCCGCCCGCCATGGCGATGTCGATCCAGTCGTCATCGCTCTGGTTGTCAATGCGCGCTGGCAAAAAAGGTGGACTGATCAGCATGGTTCAAACATCAAAGGTTGCGCCCCGCTCCATGAAGGACCTAGGTCGAGAACGGATACTTGCTGGTGAGCTCGAGCTCTCCCTGGGGAAGCAGCGGGAGGGCGTACGTACCGTGCACCGGGCCTTCGAAACTCTTCTTCGCCGCGTGAATGGTGATCTTGCCAGGGCACTGCACCGTGATGTTGCCCCCCTCGATCGTGATATTGGCGCCATCCGCCGTCGACAGGCTGATGCGCTTTGCCGCGGCCCAGTCCACGTGCGCATTGGCGCTGGCAATGTCGACATTGTCGCGCGCGCGCACGTTCAGCCCGCCGGCCTGCGCCTGTACGTCGACGGCGCCCTTGGCGGCGATGCACTGCAGCCCAAGTCCGCCCGTACCCGGTTTGACCACGCCGCCGAGCATGCCGATCGCCTGTCCGCTGTGCACGCGCAGGCGTCCTCCGGTGACGAACTGCGTGTCTTCCCCGCTCATCAGCGACACTGTCTCGCCGTTGGACAACTGCACCGCCTGCGCCGCCGTGACGCCCAGGCCGGCCTTGGCCGAGATCGCCGCGACCGGGGCGGACAGGTGCGGCAGCTTGTCCTCGCCCGGCGCGGTGTCCTTGGCCGCGGCGCTGGCACGGGCCGCGTCGATGCCGCCTGCGCTGACCATGCCCGACACGGTGGCCAGCATCGCGCGCAGCGGCGCCGCCTTGTCGTCCAGCACGCTCGCATTGGCCTTGCACGTGCCCAGATGGGCGCTCAAGGCCACGGTCCCGTGTTCGACGGCGGCCTTGCTGAAGGTCTCCCCCAGCTGGACCGCCTGCTTGAGCAGTGCGATGCCGGCGGAATTGTCGCCGGCCGGCGCGCGCGCGGCCGCGTCGTGCGCGATCGGATAACTGCTGACCAGCAGGCCGGCGTGCGCGCGCAACGCACCATGGGCGTCGGTGCGCAGCTCGGCGCCGATGCCGCGCAGGCTGCCGCGGAAGTTGTCGGCGGCGTGCACCAGGTGACCCAGGTTCAGCTCGGTAGCGGCCAGCGTGGTGCGCAGTTGCACCCGTCCCTGGGCATCGGTGTCGTCGAACAGCAACTGGTTGTAGCCGGCGCCGCCGAATTCCTTGCTGCGCACCCCCCACTGCGCGGCGCCGTTGCGATGGCCCGCGCCTTCGCTGGAGGCCCCGTGCCAGACCGGCGCGTTGCCGCCCGCCAGGTTGCCCTGGCTGGACACCGCATGGTCGTGGGCGGCGCCGAACCCGGCACGATCGTCGCCGGCGGCAACCGCGCCACCGGGCGTCGGCGCCACGCCGCCCTCGCCCTGCCCGTTGTACACGGCGCCGATGACCAGTGGGCGGTCGATGTCGTTTTCGATGAACTGGACGATCACTTCCTGCCCGATGCGTGGCAGGAACTGGCTGCCGATGCCGCCCCCGGCCAGGCGCTGGGCCACGCGCACCCAGCAGGTGGCGTCGCCGCTGTCCTGCCAGTGGAAGCGGATCCGCACCCGGCCCAGGCGGTCGCAGTACATCTCGTCCGCGCCGGACGGCGTGTCGGCGCCGTCCGGACCGACCACGATCGCGCTCTGGGCGCCCATCGCGGTCGGGCGCGGATGGGCACGGGCATCGCCGTCCCGCACCTGCGGGCGCCAAACGACGTCGGCCGGCACTGCCTCGAAGCAGTTGGCGTAGCCGCTCGCCGCCGCCTGGGCGACGGCGAGCCGGAAATCCGGCAGGGCGTCGTCACGCACCGCGTCCTCCAGCAGTTCGGGAATCGGGCCGAACAGTTCGGCCAGCGCTTCCGACGCCTTGGCGGGCAGGTTGTTGACGCCGGCGCTGTCGACCCGCAACACGGTGTAGCGCGCCGCCTCGCGCAGGCGCTCCAGCGGCGCGCCGCTGATGGCCAGATGGCTGCCTGCGCGCAAGGTGCGCACGGTCGAGCGGCCGCGCCACAGCCGGATGCGCGCTTCGCGCGATTCCATCTGCAACCTGGCGTAGCGTTCGGCATGACCACCGTCGGCGTAATGGTACTGCCCCGGGGCGTCATAGGCTTCGAGCGGCGGCAGGCTGGGCGACCCCGCCACCAGCGAGGGCACGTTGGCCGCCACCGCTTTCTTCGCCTTGTAGTCGTAGCTGAGCAGCGTGGTGGCCGATGGCCCGAGGCGGCGCACGACCGCGAGCGCCTGCACGGTGTCGCTCTGCTCGCGTGCGCGTGCGCCGTGAAAGCGCACTCCGGCCACGCCGCCGCTGGCATCGTCCGGCATCGCGCTGGCGGCGGTGCTATCGGCGAAGATCACCATTTCCGGTCCATCCGCGGCCTGCTCGAAGCGCCAGGCCAGGCCCTCTTCGGCCAGCAGGCGCTCGACGAAGGCAAGGTCCGATTCGCGGTACTGGCAACAGTAGCTGCGCGGCGGCGCGCCGCGCATGAAGGCGCCGGCGTCTTCGCTCCAGCGCCAGCGCGCCACCGGCGCATGGAGGTCGAACACCTCGTCGACGATATCGGTCACCGTGCGGTCTTGCCACACGCGGCTGTTGCGCATGTGGGCCAAGCGCCAGATCCAGTGGCTGATGCGGATCCGGTAGCGGGCGAAGCCGCCCTCGCTGCCCAGCATCGCCGCCTCGCTGATTTCGCCGCCGAACGCCGCCCGGGTGCCGTCGGCCAGGCTGATCTCCAGCGTGGCGGCCCTGCCCGGCAACGCCGTGACGTCGATGCCGGCGTCGGTGGACAGCAGGATCACGTCGCGCGCACCCACGCCATGCACCAGGTCGCGCGCGGCAAAGGCCTCGACCAGCAAGCCGCCCGCGCCGAAGCCGGCGTCCCCCTCTTCCAGCGTCAAGGCATACAGGCGGGTTGCGCTGTCGAACTGCGCGAGTGCGGCCATGGCCCGGTTCAACAATGCACGGCGCATGGTCAACCCGCCGCTTTGCCGACCCGGCCGGACTTGCACGCCGCCGTGTCCTTGGCTTCGCCACGGCACGCACGCGCCCGGCAACGCTGGGATTCGGCGGCGCCGGCATGCGTGGCGCAGCGCTTGAGCGCCTCCTCCACCGGTGCGGCGGCAGCAGGCTTGGTATGGGCAAGCAGCGCCGCCAACAGGGCGACGTCGTTGTCGGCGGCAGAAGCATCGGCCGGCGCCTGCTTGTGCATGGGCTTGGGCCTGGCTTGCGCGCCCGGCTTGTGGGCGCGGGCGGGCTTGTCGGGCGCGGGCTTTTTCTTGGCGGCTTTCTTGTGCGACGCCGCGTCGGGAACGGGCTTGTCGAGGAGGCTGGCGAGATCCTGCTTGTCGGTCTTCGCCGGCGGCGTACGCGACGGGGCAGCGGAAGCGGAAGCGGACGAACCGAACGCGTTCGACAGTTCATCCTGGACCGCCGCCGTACCGCTCTGCGCCGCTGGTGCGGCAAGCGGCGCGGCAAGCGGCGCGCCGCCCGTGCTGGAGGCAGATGCGGCCGCAACTGCGGATGCCGCCATGGGAACGGCAACGAGGCCCACGGCACGGGCCGGCGGCTGCGCCTGCACCACCGCCGGCGACGCATGGTCCGGCGCGGCGGCGTCGCCCAGCGCCAGCCACCCCAGCACGCCGGCGGCAGCGACGGCCAGGGCCGACAGCGCAAGACGAACGCCACGGCGCCGAGCCGGCACCGACGCTACCGACGCACTGTGCGGCCGCGCGGGCGCGGCATGGCCGTCGAGCCGGCTAAGGACGCGCTCGTTGTCCGGCCCCGTACTTTGGTCCGACGAAAGAAGGCTGGGCCGGCCTGCGCTGGGGCGGCGTTCGGTACTTTCGTGCAAAACAGCCTCCTCTGTTGCGTTGAGCATTACTCTACGCGAATTGTCAAAGTCGTGCCAAAAAACAATTAACCAATTGTGCCAATGTATGCGTGATTCATATTCTCAATCGTGTGTTGTGTTATCGAGAAAGAAAGTTATACTTCCTGGCAACTGCTTCTCAACAACGTACTTCCCAACAACAATTTCTTGATGAAGGAATCGCGCGTGCTGTTCGTTGCTGTGGCGTTGTATTTTGCGCTGGCGTGCATGGTCAGCTGGATCGTGCTGTTCCCGGCGGGACGCGCGTTCGTGGTACAGGCCTTGCTCGGTGCCGGCAGCCGCGTGCAGCGGCACTGGCGCTCGCTGGCGCAGCGGCGCGGCACGGTCATGGCAACCAGCGGCCACTCCGGCCACGCGGGCCTGCGCGGTGCGGCCGGCTTCCTGCGCCGCCATTCCGCGATTTCCCTCATCGGCGCGGTCTTGCTGGCGGCGCCGGCCACGTTCGCCCTCTTGAGCGGCGCGCATACCCGCCTCGGAGGCTTCGAGGACGGTGGCCGCGAGGTCAACGGCCAGGTGGCGATGCTGCTCGAAGGCGAGCAGCTGGTGCCGCCGCCGCCGTTGCCGCCGGTAGCGTTCACGACGGCGGAAGTCACCGAGGCGCGTCCGCTGATCGCGTCGGCCAGCCGCGAGTGGGCCATGTTGAACAGCGATTTTCAACAGCGGTTGCTGCTGGTGTTTCGGATCATGAAGGAACGGTACGGCTACGACATGACCCTGCTGGAAGGCTACCGTAGCCCGGAACGCCAGCAGACGCTGGCCGCGATGGGATCGAACGTGACGAATGCCAGCGCCTTCCAGAGCTGGCACCAGTATGGCCTGGCGGCGGACAGCGCCTTTGTGCGCAACGGCCGCATCTTGATCTCGGAAAAGGATCCATGGGCGATGCGCGGCTACCAGTTATATGGCGAAGTGGCGGAATCGGTCGGCCTCACATGGGGCGGCCGTTGGAAGATGATGGATTTCGGACACACCGAACTGCGCCTGCCGGGCGTCATGCGGCGGCGCTAGCGATTGGAGAGAACACCATGGCAGGACCCTTCATCAGACTCGGCGACAGGACTTCGCACGGCGGCACCGTCGTCGAGGCGTCGGCGATGAGCGACATCGACGGCATCGGCATCGCCCGCATTGGCGACAAGGTCACCTGCCCCGTGCACGGCGACCAGACCATCGTGGGCGGCGACATGACGCTGGTGGTGGACGGCAAGCCGGTCGCGCGCCACGGCGACGAGATCGGCTGCGGGGCCAGGCTGATCGCCGGCCAGCAAGCCAGCGTGGACCAGGTCTGACATGCGCGGCTGGCTGCAGGGCGTTATGCTCTCCACCTCGCTGTTCGGCGGCAGCTGGATCGGTGCCGTCTCGTACTGGCGCGCCACCAATCGCATGCCCTCGGCGCTCGACCTGCTGGTCTGGCTGGCGCTGTTGCCGCTGGCGCTGCTGCTGGCGGTGTGGGCAGGACGCCGCGTCATGAACGCGCGTGCCCGGGACGACACGAACGCCGCACCAGCGCCCGGCCAGGCCGTCGCCAGCGTGCCCGCGGCGGCGCCCGCCGTGCCTGCCCTTGCCATCCTGGCAGCGGCGATCCGCACCCCCCACGGCGCCACGCCGGACGAACTCGCCCAAGCCATCGGCGCGGGACGCGCCCGCGCCGACCTCGATCCGGCGCTGGTCGACCAGGATGGCTTTCCGGTCTTCAGCGCGCGCGTCGACAGCGCCGACGGCGACGCCATGGCGGCGGAACTCGAGGGCTGGCGCGCGCAGGCGGGCCTCGACGATCCGCGCTTCACACCCGAGCAATGGCGTGCGCTGGCCCTGGGGACGCAGGTATGCACCGAACTGCTGGCACAGGCGAGCGCCGGCGCACGACAGGTGGCGCAGGGTGCGCTGCGCGGACTGCGCATCCATGCCGTCCTGGGCACCGACTGGGACGCGGCACAGCGCGCCCAGGCAAGTGCGTGGATGGCCGCGCTGGCCATCCGCGACGGGTGGCCCGCCGCGACCGTCAGTGCCTCCAGTCCACCGATGGCGGCGCCCGGCATGCTGGCGCGCTTGGCCAGCCAGGCTGACCAGGACGGCGAGCCGGTGTTCGCGATCGTGCTGGCCTTCGGCTCGCAGGTCGGCGAAGCGAGCGTGGAGCGGCTGGCGGCGCGCGGGGCGCTGTTCGGCGCCGCCACCCCCCAGGGCCTGATCCCGGGCGAGGCGGCCGCCGGCCTGCTGGTGGCGGCCCCTGACGGAGCGGCGCCGACGCTGCAGCTGGCGGTCGCGGTCGAGGGCGCCGACGAAGGTGGTGCCGCCCGCAATGCCGGCGCCGCGCGGCTGCGCCGGCTCGCCGACGCCCTCGTCCCCGGCGCGGACGGCATGGACGCCGTCACCGCGCTGTTCGCCGACACCGGGCACCGCAGCGCGCGCCAGCTCGAGCTGATGAAATTCGCCGCCGACGCCCTGCCCCAACTGGACGCCGGCCAGGACGTCAAGGCCGTCGGCGGCGCCTGCGGGCAGTGCGGCGACGGCGCGTTCCTGGCCGCCCTCGCGCTGGCCCGCCAGCATGCGCTCGACGGTGCCGGCGCCGCGCTCTGCATCGCCAACGAAGACCCACCACAACACACTGCCGCCCTGGTCCGCCCGGCCGCGGCGCTTTCCTGAACGAGACCGACGCGACGATGCAAACACTTCGGCAACACCTCACTTCCCGTACCGCCATGACCTTGATGGGCCTGTGCGCCCTGGGCGCGCTGCTGTGGATCGCCCACGCCCTGCTCGGCCTGCCGGCCGCCTGGGCCTGGAGCCTGTTCATCCTTGCCGCGGCCGGTATCGCGGCCGGCTGGCTGTGGCGGCGCTACCGGCGCCGGCAGGCGGGCGCCCGCTTGGGCGACATGCTCGAACAGCAGGCGGCCACGGATGCGCCCAAGGCCAATCCCGCGCAGCTGCAGGAACAGGAAGTCATCCGCGCCCGCATGCTGGACGCCATCTCCACCATCAAGGGATCCAAGCTGGGCCAGCTCTCGGGCGACGCCGCGCTCTACGAACTGCCCTGGTACATGGTCATCGGGAATCCTTCTGCGGGTAAAAGCACGGCGATCGCCAGCTCCGGCCTGCAGTTCCCCTTCGCCGACAGCAAGATCGTGCAAGGCGTCGGCGGGACCCGCAACTGCGACTGGTTCTTTACCACCGACGGTATCCTGATCGACACCGCCGGGCGCTACTCGGTGCAGGAGGAAGACCGCGCCGAATGGTTCGGCTTCCTGTCGCTGCTGAAGAAATACCGCAAGAAGGCCCCGATCAACGGCGTCGTCATCGCCGTCAGCGTGGCCGAGCTGACCGGCAACCGTCCCGAGTTCGCGATCAACCTGGCCAAGAACCTGCGCCAGCGGGTGCAGGAGCTGACCGAGAAGCTCGAAGTACAGGCCCCTGTATACGTGGTATTCACCAAGGCCGACCTCATCACCGGCTTCAACGAATTCTTCCAGGACGCCGAACTCGGCGAGCGCGACCGCATCTGGGGCGCCACGCTGCCATACGACCAGAACGCCGGTGGCCAGCAGGTGCTGGACCAGTTCGACGCGCGCTTCGATGAATTGTACGAAGGCTTGAAGGACACCAGCGCCGCGAACATGGCCCTGCAGTGGCGCGAGGGCATGCCGCCCGGCGTGTTCACCTTCCCGCTGGAGTTTTCTCACATCAAGGCGCCACTGCGCACCTTCATCGCCACCCTGTTCGAGGAAAACCCGTTCCAGTTCAAGCCGGTATTCCGCGGCTTTTACTTCACCAGCGCGCTGCAGGAAGGCGAACCGGTGTCCGCGTCGTCGCAGCGCGTCGCGCAGCGTTTCGACATCAAGCTGCAGCAGCCGGCCGACCATGGCGCCGCCTACCAGCAGCAGGGCTATTTCCTGCTCAACCTGTTCCGCAACGTGATCTTCGCCGACAAGGACCTGGTGGCGCAATACGCCAGCCCCGCCAAGACCCGCATGCGCTACGCCGCGTTCATCGCCTGCGTGGCGGTGGCCGGCCTGGCGCTGGGCGGCTGGACCTGGTCCACCATGAACAACCGCCAACTGGTCGCCAACGTCGAGGCCGACCTGGCCCAGGCCGCACGCGTGCAGGCCAAGCGCGTGGATCTGCAGTCGCGTTTCGAGGCGCTGCAGATCCTGCAGGACCGCATCGAGCAGCTCGAACGCTACCGCGAGCACCGTCCGCTGTCCCTCAGCCTGGGCTTGTACCAGGGCGACTACCTGGAGCGCAAGCTGCGCGAGGAATACTTCAGCGGCGTGCGCGAAGTGATGCTGAAGCCGGTCGGCGAGTCGCTCGAAAGTTTCCTGAACGAGGTCAACCGCAACCCCGCCGCGCTGCAGCCGTCGGCGCGCACCGCTGGCGGCCCCGACGCGGCCGCCAAGCAAGCTGCCGATCCTGGCGCGGCCCCGGCATCGCAACAGTTCAAGGATTCCAGCCCCACCAGCAGCGAGGATGCCTACAACGCGCTGAAGACCTACCTGATGCTGGCCGACCCGGCGCGCGCCGAGGGCGCGCACTTGAACGACCAGCTGACCCGCTTCTGGCGCAACTGGCTGGACGCCAACCGCGGCGCCATGCCGCGCGAGGAAATGATCCGCAGCGCCGAGCGCATCATCACCTTCTACCTGTCGCAGATCCAGGACGTGTCCTGGCCGCGCCTGGAGCCGAAGCTGGCATTGGTCGACCAGACCCGCGA
This sequence comes from Burkholderiaceae bacterium, assembly GCA_022701635.1. Classification (GTDB taxonomy): domain Bacteria; phylum Pseudomonadota; class Gammaproteobacteria; order Burkholderiales; family Burkholderiaceae_D; genus Telluria; species Telluria phyllosphaerae. The sequence continues at coordinate 13,626 of JAKOOD010000116.1, forward strand.
CAACCTGCGCCGCGTGGTGCGCGGCATGCCGGCGCGCGAGCGCGTGTACGCCGATGTCAAGGCGCGCGCCGCCACCCGCTTCCCGACCGTGACGGTGGCGCGCATCGTCGGCGAGCAGGACAAGGAGCTGGTACTGGGCAGCTACGCCATCCCCGGCACCTTCACCCGCGAAGCCTGGGAAGGCTTCGTGCAGGATGCCTTCCGCGACGCCGCCAACCGCGAGCTGCAAAGCGCCGACTGGGTGCTCAAGACCGCATCCAAGGACGACCTGACGCTGGAGGGCAGCCCGGAGCAGATCCAGAAGGCGCTGGTCGAGTTGTACAAGAACGACTACGCCAGGGAATGGCAGCGCTTCCTGCAGGGCGTGACGATCCGCGACCTGGCCACGTTCGAGGCCGCCGCCGGCGCCATGAACCGGCTGGGCGATCCGCAGAGCTCGCCGATCGGCAAGCTGGTCAACACCGTCTACCAGCAGACGTCCTGGGACAATCCGACGCTGGTGGACGCCGGACTGAAGCAGGCGCAGCGCGGCGCCATGGCCTGGTTCCGCGAAACCATCCTGCGCCAGAAGCCCTCGCAGCTGAACATCAACATCCCCGCCGGCACGCCCCAGAACGCGGCCCTGCCCCTGGGGCCGGTGGGCCGCGAATTCGCCGGCGTGGCGCGCATGGTGGTCGCCAAGGACAACAACGCCTCGCTGATGCGCGGCTACATGGACCAGATGTCCAAGCTGCGGAGCCGCTTCAACACCATCAAGAACCAGGGTGACCCGGGGCCCGGCGCCAAGCAGCTGATGCAGCAGACGCTGGACGGCAGCGGTTCCGAGCTGGCCGACGCGCTCAAGTACGTCGACGAGCAGATGCTGACCGGGATGAGCGATACCCAGAAAGGCGCCGTGCGGCCGCTGCTGGTGCGTCCGCTGATGCAGGCATTCGCCGTCATCGTCAAGCCGGCGGAAGCCGAGATCAACAAGGTCTGGGCGGCCCAGGTGGTAGCGCCGTTCCGCCAGAACCTGGCGCCGAAGTACCCGTTCGCGGTGGAGTCGCGCCTGGAGGCGAGCAACCAGGACATCGGCGAGATCTTCGGTCCGGCCGGCGCCATTGCGAAGTTCTTCGACACCACCATCGGCCCGCTGGTCGTGCGCCGCGGCGACGTGCTGGCAGCCAAGACCTGGGCCGACATGGGCATCGGGCTGGCGCCCGGGGTGGTGGCCAGCTTCCCCGGCTGGATCGCGCCGCTGTCCGCGGGCGGCGTCGCCAACGTGGCGGCGACCAGCGGCGGCGAGGAGCAGACCATGTTCGACCTGCAAGCCTTGAACGCGGTCGGCGCCACCGAATTCACCATCGAGATCGACGGCCAGGCCCTGCGCTGGCGCGGCCAGCCGCAGCCCTGGGTCCACATGGCCTGGCCGGGCAACGCCGGCACGCCGGGCGCGCGCATCACCGCCATCACGCCGCAGGGCCGCGCCGTCACCCTGTTGAACGAACCGGGCCGCACCGGGCTGAAAAGCATGGTCGAGGCGTCCAGCCGCAAGAAGAAGGACGGCGGCGTGTTCGAGCTGACCTGGTCGAACGAGGGCGTGAGCGTCAGCGCCAACCTGAAGGTGATCGGCACCCGCAAGCCGGCAGCGGCACCGGTGACCGCCGGCGCGTCCGGCGCCCAGGGCTTCAAGCGCCTGCGCCTGCCGGACACCGTGGTGACCGCCGCACCGACCCTGGCCGCCGTCCCCGCCGCGCCTGCGGGCACCGGAGGCGCCCGGTGAGCCGCGCCGCCACCGGCGCCACCGCGGCCAGCGTCGGCTACTTCGGCAAGGTGCCCAGCCGGGGCGACTTCATCAAGGGCAGCGACAACCCGGCCCTGGTGAAGATCCTGGACGACTGGCTGGCGCGCGCCATGGACCTGCTGAGCGCGGACGCGCGCTGGAAGCTGAGCTACGACACGATGGCGCCGCTCCACTTCGCCATCATCGGCCCGCGCCGCCGCCATGCGATCGCCGGGCACATCGTGCGCAGCAGCGACCAGTCGAGCCGGCGCTTTCCGTTCCTGATGATGAGCACCGTGGAAATCGGCGAGCCGGCAGCCTTCGTCCCGGATGCGCCGCTGATCTTGAACCGGCTGTGGAACCGGCTGGCGGCGCTCACCGCCGGCGTGGTGGCCGCCGCCGACGCCACGGCGCCGCTGCAGGCGGCCACCAGCCAGTCGATCGAACTCGACCTGCGCACCGCGGCCTACGACGCGGCCTTCGCCGATTTCCTCGAGATGCAGACCGTGGGCGGCTTGCAGGGATTGCTGGCGCAGGCCGGCTTTACGGGCAGCGTGCGGCGCCTGCTGCTGGCGCTGGGCATGCTGCTGCAGCCGGTACTGGCCAGCAGTTCCAGCCGGCTCGAGAAAAGCCTGGTGCTGCCGCTGCCGCGCGACCCGATGTACGGCAGCCTGGCGGCGGCCTACTGGATGCACCTGATCACGCCCTTCCTGGCGCGCGCCGACTTCGAGCTGGCGCTGTTCCAGACCCGCATCGGCGAGCGGCCGGCGCTGGTGCTGGGGTTTTCGGGCGCCTCGGCGCAGACGCTGCAAGCCATCATCGACCCCCACGCCGGCCTGGAACGCCACATCACCTTCGACGAACTCGATTGGGTCGAAGACCAGGTCAACGACGACTACGCCGTGCGCAAGCTGTCGACCTACCTGGCGCAGGACGAGCTGTCGCTCAAGTCCGCCCTCGATTCGCTTTGCACCGCCTTTATCGGAACCTGACCATGGCACGCTCTTTCCAACCATTCCTGCTGGCGCTGGCACTCGGCGCCGCCAACGCGGTACCGGCCCAGGCCCAGGCGCCGCAACCCGGCCAGGTGCTGGCCGCCGGCACCGTCCCCGACGAGGCGACCAAGGCCGCCGTGCTGGCGCGCCTGCGCGACGTCTACGGCCAGGAGCGCGTGGTCGACCAGATCGCAGTCGGCCAGGTGGCCGTGCCGGCCAACTGGAACGGCTACGTGCAGAAGGTGCTCGCGTCCGACCTCAAGCAGATCAGCCGCGGCCAGCTGAAGATCGACGGTACCACCGTGAGCCTGCGCGGCGAGGTCGCCAGCGAAGGCGTGCGCCAGAAGATCGCCGGCGACGTGGCGGCCGGGCTGAACCCCACCTACACCGTCAACAACGGCTTGCGCGTGTCCAGCAGCGAACAGGGCATCCTGGACAGCGCGCTGGCCAACCGCACCGTCGAATTCGAAAGCGGCAAGGCCGCCCTGACCCCGGCCGGACGCACGATCCTGGATGAGATGATCGCCGCCATGCAAAAGGTCAAGGGACGCAAGGTCGAGGTCATCGGCCACACCGACAACGTCGGCCTGCGCGCCACCAACCAGGGCCTGAGCCAGGCCCGCGCCGAGGCGGTCAAGGCCTACATGGCCAGCCACGGCATCAACGGCGACTTGTTGAGCGCCTCGGGCCAGGGTTCGGATCGTCCGGTGGCCGGCAACGACACCCCCGAGGGGCGTGCGCGCAACCGGCGCATCGAGTTCCGCATCGCCCAGTAAAAATACAAGGACCCGCATGTTCACAGCAGAGAGTTTACTCCAGCCGATCAGCGCCGACCGCCCCGCCGGCGCCGACCTGAGCTTTTCTTCCGACATGGACGCCATCGTCCACGCCCGCAAGTTCGACGATCCCTCGCTCGACCAAGGCGAGTGGCTGACCGACCTGAAGGAAGCCGACTGGGACTTCGTCGTCAAGCGCTGCGCCGCCCTGCTCGCCGGCACCAGCAAGGACCTGCGCCTGGCCGTGTGGCTGACCGAGGCCGCCGCCAAGCGGCATGCCCTGGCCGGCCTGGCCGAAGGCTTGCGCGTGGTCGGCGGCCTAGTGGCACGCTTCTGGGACGACGGGCTGTACCCGGAAGCCGAGGATGGCGACCAGGAGCAGCGCATCGGCAACCTGGCCTGGATCCTGGCGCGCATTCCCGGCCTGCTCAAGGACATCCCGGTCACCGACGGCAACGGCGCCTGGACCCTGCTCGACTTCGAGACCGCGCGCAAGGCCAACCTGGACGAGGGCCGCCGCCTGGCGGAGATGGAAGCGGCGCGCCGCAACAACCCGGCCGCCTTCCGCAGCGCCTTCGCGCGCGACGCGCAAGCCTGCCTGGATGCGCTGCTCGACCTCGAACATGCCGCCGACGCGCGCCTGGGCGCCGACGCCCCCGCCTTCGTGGCGGCGCGCGACGCCGTGCAGGACCTGCTGCGCATGATGCCGGCACCGGGCGAACCGCCGCCGCTCGCCGTCGACGAGGGACAGGCCGCGCCGTCCGCGACCCCGTTCGCTGCCGATCCGTACGCCGCCCCGGCCCACGCCGGGCCGCCCGGCGCGATCGTCAACCGCCAGCAAGCCATCGCCCAGCTGCGCGTGATCGCCGACTTTTTCCGCCGCACCGAGCCGCACAGCCCGGTTTCCTACTTCGCCGACAAGGCGGCCAGCGCGGGCGAGCAGGACTTGCACACCTGGCTGCGTTCGGTGGTCAAGGATTCGGCGTCGCTGGCGCACATCGAGGAATTGCTGGGGGTGCCGCCGCAGGCGTGACGCGTCGTTCAATACGGCACGCCGCCCTTCGGAAGCGGCGCGCCGGCGCCGGCGATGAGCAATGCGGCAAGGCGGTATTGGACAGGGCAAAGAGGAGAATACCGGTTCATTCATGGTTTCTCGGCGATCGCGCCGGGAATGATGGTGCGGACGGAGAGCCGGCCGGACAATCGGCAACGCAGAACGGTTTTTCCCGGTTCTTCGCAAGTTGGGCGTCGCTGATCGGATTCGTATCGACCTTCATATGCACGTCGTTCGGCACCCGGTACATGAACGGCACGACGGGATCCGCATGACGCGCGAACGCGACTTCCCCCAGCCCGTACCGGCGTGTCCTGTCCTTCGGCGCGGAGCGGGCCGGCGCTTCCTCGTGGAGCGCCTTGATGCCGGCCCAGCCGGGCGCCGCGTTGGCCGCGCTCATGCAACTGTCCGGATCCGGTCCGGGGCACATCGCCTTCAGCGCCGTATCGTAGAAGTTCAGGAACAACCAGGTCGCGCCATTGCGCTTGGCAGGATCCTCGGGCGCCAGATACACCGCCTTGCCGACGACGAAGACGCGGTCTCCGGTCGGCTTGCCGGTGCGCGGCGACAAGGCGCGGCCCGCGCTGTCGAATCCGACGAGGAAGAAGATATTGTCGAAAGCGGCGGGCGCGACCAGGTAGGGATTGACCCGCGCGGCTTTACGCATGGTATCGCCCTCTTCGCCGCCGTTGCCATCGGATGCGAGATGCAGCCACCACCGGAACGGCCATGCGGCCGGGGCCGCGACCTCGCCGGCAGACAGGAAGTCGGCGCGCTTGACCCACCCTCTCTCTCCATCGACGTTGCAGCGCACCCAGCCGTCCGATGCCTTTGCGACGCAGGCGCGCCAATCGCCCTCGAGGCCGGCCACTGTCTTGTCGCGCAGCGTCAAGCGCGGCGCCGTGTCGTTCTTGTTATTGTAGAGCGCAAGCTTGCCGCCCACGGGAAAGATCGGCCGCACCAGGTCGTTCCCGAAATTGGTATAGGCGACGCCGTCGACCGATCCGGCCTGGGCAGCGCTCACCACGAATAGCGCGGGCAATATCGCCCGCCAAAGCCATTCGACGCGCATCACCCATGCTCATACAAAAGAGCGGCGGTTTCTTTATGCACTGCTGCGGCTAGCGGCGTGCATTCAAACGGGACGGCGACCATTTCAGGTAAGCTCATGGCGATCATTTATTTTGGAGGTGGGTTGCATGTATGACCCTGCAGTGGCGGCAGATACGAATTCAACCGGCTACTGCAACGCTTTGGCCAAAGCTGCTTTGGCGATTTTCATGTCGCTCGTCGCGGGAGTCCGGTTGATGGTCTCCGCCAAGGCCTTCTCAGCGACGACGACGTCATCGGAAGACACCGACACAACGCCGATCACCTGCTTTTTGGTTTGATCGCGGAACATCGCAAGGTAGTATAACTTTCGATTTTTTTCATATCGGCTTGACGCCAACACTTCCGTGCATCTCGCGCCTGGGTCGAACACGGTGTGGGCGGTCGCGGCCGGCGCAGCGCCAGATTCGGCGATGAACTGGCATTGTTGTGCGTCTCTATTCTGCAGGATCGCGAAGAACGATGCCGGATCGGAGATGAAATCGCGGTCCGATATACGCCACCCAGGGTAAGCCTTGGTGAGGTAAGCGAGCCGCGCCAGTCGAACGCCCTGGGTGCCCGCGGCGGGATTCTGCCGGGTGCCCTCGATTGGCGCCGATGGCACCGCTTCGGTCAGCGCCTCGTCAGTGATGATATCGCGCAAACCATCGCGCACCAAGTAGCGATAACCCCGGTCAATATCCTCGCGTGTTTCGCGCGATAGATACTCGATGGCAATGTAGTCCTTGTTGTTCATCTCGAACGGTGTCATAGACACGATATCCATGCAATGTGGATAATTGACACCCCGATCCGAGCCCACCAATTCGATGAAGCCAGGACCCCTGCCGCCAGCGGGAGCGGTCACGATACCGCAGCTCGGTACGGAATTGCCCTTGTCGTAATACATCGTGGGTACGTTATCGGGGATGGACAACTTTGCAGTGGGTTTTGCTTCATATGGCTTCCAGCCCTGCTGGCGCAGGTAGCGTCCGGTATCGACGGCCTCGGTCGCGAAGAGGGATTTAGTACAGACCGAAATTGCCAACGCAACAACGAGGTAGGTGGTTTTGCTCATTTTGATCTTTCTTTTGTATGTTCGATAATAGCCTTTGTAATTTTGAAACCAAAACGTGTCTTTTTGATTGGATCAGTATTGTTCAGGTCGAGAAAGCGTGCATAGCCAGCCTTACAAGCTGAAGCATTCTTAGCAAGCCCCTGACGATTGGAATCGAGATCACTCCATAGGCCCCAGGCAAACGCCACATCGCGTGTGCTGTGGGCCGTAAAACCGCCGTTGATAGCTGTCGAAATGAAAATCAGGTCGTTCTTGTCGGCGTACTTGCTGAGCTTGTAGGACGTGCCGAAGTTTCAGAACGATCTTTCCGGTATTTCAGATGAGCCGCCTGCGTGGGATGGCAAGCGCCAAGCGCCACCACAGCAAGGGAAATCGTCAACGTATTCTCGGTCATCGTTTGTATTCTCGGCTGCTTGCATCAATTGCAATACCCCCAGGTCGCGCAAGAAATCGCGCGAATTAACGGCATACAAGGTCACGGGCCTTGCTCGAGCGCGACTGAGAAGCCCACGGTCTGTTCGTCTTCGCGCGATAGGCTGATCACCGGCGTCCCCAGCCTGCTGAGCTTCTTGTCGCCGGCATACACGTAGCGCACGAAGTCCTTGCCGCTCTTGGTGGGCTTGCCGAGCCTGGACTGCATCTGCGCCTTGAGCGGCGCGTAACGATCCGCCGCCAGGAACAACTGGATCGCCATCACGTAGTTGGTAGGGGTCGCGGCGCCCTCGCGCGTGGTGATCTTCATATTGCGGATGCCGGTCCCGGCATCGCAGCGGTAGGCCGCGTCCACGCCATATTCGTCCTTCTGCTGATCGGTGCGCTGGCAATAGGACGTCACCAATTGGTGGAACCCGGCGCTGCTGATGCGGAAAGCCTTGTAGTCGATCAGGGACGCCATGATTCTGTTCAAAGGCGCTTCGGCGGGCGCCACCAATCTTTGCCCCTGCGTCGTCTCGGCCTGGGCACCGCCGACGCAGCCGAGGCCGATCAATGCGGCGAATGCCGCCCGTAAGCAGGTTTGCTCTACCAATTTTTTCATTCCATTACCGCCTTATCGATGCTTGCTGTTGGGTCCATCAGGTCGGAGCGTCGCTGGAAAGGCGGCCGCCCCCTGAGCGTCAGATACTCGACCTTCGGACTCTTCGTACTGCTGTACATTTCCAGATGTAACATGGAAAACGACAAGCCCTGCAGCTTGCCCACATGTCCGAGAACCTTGCCACGTTTGATTTCCTCGTTGGCCTTCACCTCGATATCGGCCGCCTTGACCTCGCCGTAGCGCGCGATGAAGCTGCCGTGGTCGACTTCGATTACCCAAGTGCCCAGGTAAAAGGCGTACACCTGCACGACCTTGCCATCCGCCATTGCGCGTACCGGCGTGCCGACCGGCGCATACAGGTCGATGCCCGCGTGCTTGCGGCCATTGGAGCGGTTTGCGCCGAAATTCCGGCCGCCGCTTTTGTATGATACGGACGGCCGATGCTCAAGTGGAAACAACAGGCCGGAAATTACTTTCCCGTCCACGTCCTTGGCCGGCGCGGGCGGCTCGGCTGCCTTCTTGATCGCGACGGCTTTTGGATGGCCATTCTGGCTACGCGTCGTCTCCACGTCGACGGCCGGTGCGTCCGCCAGCTTGGCGGTAGGCGCCGGAGCGGGCGTCGCGGCTGGTTTCGGCTGAGGGGTGGAATCAGATGTCGGCGTCGGCGCCGGTGCCGACGTGACAGTAGCGGGCACTGGCGGCGCGCCGTCCGTCCCTGTCGGCGCCAGCGCGGCAGCCGCAGGCGCGGCGCTGACCGCGCTATCGGCAACAGGCGCTACGGCATTGGGCGCCGCATGCGCTACCGCGTCACCCGGCGGCGCGGACGACGCCGCTTCGCTTCCTTCATCTTCCGACTTAATATAAGGCAGACTCTCCCACAATGCGGAGTTGATGTCGAGCTGGTCGATCTGATCCTCTTCCACATCGATCGTTGCGACCTCGGGGACGACGGAAGCAGGTGCGACCGGCGCTGCATTGGGCGGCGCCGGGCTCGCCCCTGCAGGCTTCGGCATGGGCAAGGGTGCCGGCTTCGATACGGATAGCTGCGCCGCGTGCGCGCTGCCGCTGTCCGCTCTGGGGCCTGCCGGCTGCGTCGCGGGCCGCTTGGCGGCGGGCGGCGGGGGCCCGGGAAGGCCTTTATGCGGCTGCGTCGTTGCACACACCTTGGATTTGGGACTGAGGCAGGCCACGGTCTGTACCGAATCCTGGATCACGCCGTTGCGCAGCTGCTTCCACCCGCCGGCGAGGCGGGCCACCCAGATCTCGTATTGGTCGCCGATACTGAAGCCGCGGATCGTACTGATCAGACCTTGACTGTCCGTGGCCGCCGTCTCGTGCAGCACACCGTTGCGCTTGACCTGCACCTTGAGACCGGCGATCGGCGTTTTGGTGTCCTTTTCCGCGAACACCAGATTCATGTGCCCGCAGCAGCCGAGATCGTATCCACCCAGCAGTTCAACATAATGCGAGACCTTAGTACCGAGGCCATCCTGCGGATCCTGTTCACCGTCTGACCTGAGAAACTGGATCACGCCTGGATGCGCAACACTGCCGAAGCCCTTCAAGTGAGCACCGGCGATAATGCCAGATTCGGTAATCGCAACGCCGTTCATCGTCTTGCCGATGAACTGGTCGAGCTTGAACTGCTTCATGCGCTTGCACAGCAACGCGACCCATTCGTGCGCGGCTGTGTCCTGAGCACCTTCGCTGTCGCGGAATTGCTGCAGCGATTCGATGCCGTGCTTGCCCTTCCATTCGCCTTTCCAATCGTTCTTGCCGGTGCCGTCCGCCTCGTAATAACCCAGGTCGATCAATGCGCTTTCGCCGAACTGATACTTGCCGACATAGCCGGCATAGTTGATCACACTGCTGTTGGAACCGGCCTCGCGCTTGAACAAGGCTTTTAGGAAGGCGTCGGTATCTCCTTTGCTCATGTCAGCCCGCCTTCCCTATTGCGGCTGGCCGAGCAGGCGCTGCTCGGCCGTGGAGGGTGCGCCCAGGAACTCCGACTGCGCGTCCAGATTCAGCTTGCCGATCATCCTGCGCGCCGCCGGATCATAAAGTAGCCGCAGCGATATCTCGTCGCAACGGTGAGCCTGGCAGGCGTCATAGACGATCCATTGGTTGCCGGTAGCGTGATCGACGCGCAGCGTGGGATCCGGTGCGGGTCCGCTGAGTAGGCGTTTCTTCAGCGGCACCCTGATCTTGTCCGCCTTTGCCAGGCTGGACGAGGCAAGCAACGCATCGAATTGCCTGGCGAAGGCGCCCTGGTAGTAATTCTTGCCGTCGACGACATTGTTGTCCTTGCTGAGCAGATTGAAGAGCTGCGTGCGGTAGGGTTCGAGCTGCGCCGCGCTGGCGGCGGGCTGACCGGCACGCGGCGCGTCGGCGATAGCTGTCACGCAGGCGACACCTAGCGCGCTCACGATCAGCAGCGAGGCAAAGCGGTTCTTCCTAATCATATTGAGTATCCTCATAAATTTCCCATTCTCCGTCCCCGACCAAGAGCGTCACGGCCTCGGGCGCGTCGCTGAACACACGGCTGGTGCGACCAAACTGGTCGAGCTGGCCTTCGAAAACATTGCCATCCTCGCGCTGCAGCGTGTAGGGCGTCCCGGCCGCCGCCTGGGGCGACTCGAACAGGGCGGCGGTGTCGAAGCGCGTGCTATAAGCAACCTGTTCCCCGAGTGAGCTGGCTGCCGGCAAATGCGGCAGCACCGGCATGCTTGCCGAGGGCGCGGTCAGCTCCTTCATGCTTGCTTTGAATGCCATGGTGCCGGGACCATGGATCTCGATGTCGCCGCCCGAGATCCTGATGTATGCACGCTGCGCAGTCAGCAGCACATGCGCCTTCGCCGCCACCTTGACGTCCGCTGTCGCACTCGCCATGGTGACCAGTTTATCGGCCGTCACGCGCGTCGGCCCGCCCTGGCTCTGGCTGCTCACCTTGCCGCTGGCCGCATGCAGGCGGATACCGGTTTCCTGGTTCGGCTTGTCGGCGGCGCTGGCCTTCCCGTAAGTAAACAGGCTGATGCCCGCTTGCACGGCATGGTAGGCGCTGCCCTGTGCACAGACCCCTATATCCTGGCCTGCGGCAATGCTGGTGGTGGTGCCGGCGGCGATGGCAATGCTGGCGGGGGTGAGCGCGGCGATGCCCGCGGGCGTCGACAGTTGCAGGTGTGGATCGGAAAAAGCGAGCGCGTCGCCTGCGCCACCGGCTTCGCCACCGCCGCTGGCGCTGGCGCTGGCGGTCGCTTCCAGGACCGCGGCGGAACGGGCCAGCGCGACCAGCGGCGTCAATTCCACTGGCTTGGCATCGCCCGCCAACTTGGCGTCGTGCTGCTGCGCGCTGCCAGCCAGCGCCACTTGCAGTGCGTGGCTGCTTTCGACCTGCTGCCGCGCGCGCGTAGCATCGAGCATCGACGCGTCGCCGGCGGCGATATCGGCCGTCACCAGCATCCCCGCCCCCGCCCGCAGCGCCACCGCATGCGCCGACTTCAATTCCGCACCGAAGCCGCTCGGCGCCAGGCGCTGGTTGTCGGTCTGGTGGCGCAGGTGGCCCAGGTTCAATTCGTCCTGACCCTCATGCGGCTTGGCGTGGCGCTGCAGCGCCACGCGCGGCTGCTGCGGCGTGTCGTCGAACACCAGCTGGCTGTAGGCGCCCGTGCCCTGCTGGCTGTCGGCCAGCGCCTGGCTCTTCAGGCCGGACAGCACCGCCGCATGCGCGTGCGCCCCGCCCTGGCCCGGAAACCAGGCCGGCGCATTGCCGGTGGCCGCCCCGCCCCCGCGCGCGACCCGGTTGGCCTGGGCATCGGCCTGGCCGGCGCCGTTGTAGACCGCGCCGATCAGCACCGGCCGGTCGATGTTCCCGTCCAGGAAATCGACCAGCACTTCCTGGCCCACCCGCGGCAGCGCGTGGCTACCCCAGTTGGCGCCCGCTACCGGCGCCAGCGGCGTGGCCACGCGCACCCAGGTGCCGGCCGTGTCGTCGCCCGGCGCGCCGGCATGGCCGTCCGGCGCCGGATGCGCCAGGCGGCTGTGGCTGGCGTCGCCGCGCTGCCAGTGGAATTGCACCTTGACGCGGTGGTCGCGGTCGGTGTGCACGACGGCGCCCGCGGGGCCGACCACGATCGCCGTCTGCTGGCCCTGCACCAGCGGGCGCGGATGCAGCAGCCGGCCATGGCCGTCGACGCTGCTGGCGCGGTACGGCACCCGGCTCGGGATCGCCTCGAAGCGGTTGCGGTACAGCGGCCGTTCGCCTGGGGCCCGCCCCACCGCGTGCAGGCTGGATGCCAGTTCTTCCTCGTTCGCTGCGCGCAGCGCGTCCGGGCCCAGCAGGCGCCCCAGCGCGTCGCCGGTGTCGGCATCCAGGTTGTTGTGCGCCAGGTGGCGCACGCGCACCAGCGTGAAGGCCGCATCCGCGCCGCCGTCGAAGCGGTCGTGGTCGCGCAGCGTGAAGGTGGTGCCCGGCGCGAAGCTGCGCACGGTGCCGGCGCCGACGTGCACTTCGCGGCCGATGCGCAGCGCTTCCAGGTGGCGGTCGGCGATGCGCTGGCCGTATTCGGGCGACGGATAGGCGTACACGCCGGGCAGGTCGCGGCTGGCCAGCGGGACCGCGTCGGCGGCGCCGCTGGCGGCGGGGCGCAGCGTACGGGTGCGGTAGTCCCAGCTCGCCAGGTCCACGGCATTCGTCTGCAGCTTCGATTCGATGCGCCAGCGGTCGACGCTGTCCTCGCGCATCACGGCGCCCGGCTGCGTGAAGCGCACCTCGGCCCTGGCGTTCGGGACGAAGGCGCCGTTGTGGTCGGCGACAACCAGCGTATGCGCGCCGCTGTCATGCTCGAAGAAGTAGAACAGGCCCTCCTCGCTCATCAGGCGCTCGGCGAAGGCGAAATCGCTTTCCTGGTACTGCGTGGTGACGCTGCGCATGGCGTAGCTGTCCGGCGCCAGCAGCTCGAAGCGCCATGCCGGCGCCAGTGCGCCTCTGCCGGCCCAGGACTGGAACACGGCGTCCAGGATGTCGGGCACGCTCATGTCCTGGAACACGCGGCTGTCGCGGCCCATGGACAGGAAGCGCGTCCACGGCTCGATCAGCAGGCGGTAGCGCGCGAAGCCGCCGTTCGCGCCGCCAGCCTCCACTGACGTGACGTGACCGTGGAACAGGCGCGGCCGGTCGGCGCCGTCGGTCAGCAGTTCGAGCAGCACGGGCTGGCCGATGAGGCGCTTGAGCGGCAGGGCGGCGTCCAGCGACAGCGCGCCCACTTCCAGGCGAAAGCCCTCGCTCAAGCCCTCGCTGCCGCGCAGGCTCTCGGCCAGCAGCGCATCCTCGCCGAGGGGCGTGCTCAGCTTGAGGACGCGGCGGTGCTGGACAAAGCGGCCGGCCAGGCCGTCCAGGACGGCGGCGGCCAGCGATGCGATCGACGACATCATGCGCCTCCTTGCAGCAGTAATACGCGATGCGCCATTGTAACCACGTATCTCTTGGCCACCGCCGTCCTCATGCGATGCTGTAGCCGAACTTGCCCGCTTCGTCCGCCGTCACCTCGATGCGCTCGATCGCCCCGCCCTCGGCCATGCGCGCCAGCACCGATTCCGCCACCTCCGGCAACAGCGTGCCATTCAGGATGTTGTCGACGTTGCGCGCGCCCGAATCAACCTCGGTGCAACGCGCCAGCACCGCCTCCACCAGCGCCTCGTCGTACCCGAACGCGGCCTTGTGGTTGGCGGCGATGCGCTCGCCGATGCGGTGCAGCTTGAGTTCGATGATGTCGGCCAGCACGTCGTCCGACAGCGGGTAGTAAGGCACCACTTTCAGGCGGCCCAGGAAGGCCGGCTTGAACTGCTTGACCAGGTAGGGGCGCACGATGTCCTCCAGCGCGTCCGGCGCCGGCAGTTCCTCGGGCGGCTTGTTCAGGCAAGCCTGCATCAGCGCGCTCGACGCCACGTTCGACGTCAGGATGATGATGGTGTTGCGGAAGTCGATCTCGCGTCCTTCGGCGTCGTCCATCATGCCCTTGTCGAACACCTGGAAGAACAGCTCCATCACATCCGGATGGGCCTTTTCCACTTCGTCCAGCAGCACCACGCTGTACGGGTTGCGGCGCACCGCCTCGGTCAGCACGCCGCCCTCGCCGTAGCCGACGTAGCCCGGCGGCGAGCCCTTCAGGCCGGAGACGCTGTGCGCTTCCTGGTATTCGCTCATGTTGATCGTGACCAGCTTGCGCTCGCCGCCATACAGCACGTCGGCCAGCGCCAGCGCGGTCTCGGTCTTGCCGACCCCCGACGGCCCCACGAACAGGAATACCCCCTTCGGCTTGTTCGGGTCGTCCAGGTTGGCGCGCGCCGTGCGCACGCGCTGCGCCACCGCGCCGATCGCGTGCGGCTGGCCGACCACCCGCTCTTCCAGCAGCGCCTGCAGGTTCAGTACCGTGTTGATCTCGTCCTTGACCATCTTCCCGAGCGGGATGCCGGTCCAGCCGGCGACGATCTCCGCCACCACGTGGCCGTCCACCTGCACCGGCACCATCGGCGTCTCGCCCTGCAGCGCGCGCAGTTCGGCATCCAGCGCCTGCAGATCGGCGGCGGCGCCCTCGTTGTCCTCGCCGGCCTCGATGGCGCGGCGCGCTTCCACGATGCGCGCGCCCAGCGCCTTCTCGCTTTCCCAACGCGCGGCCAAGCCGCTGCGGCGCTCGGCCAGTGCCGCGGCCTCGCTGTCCAGCTCCTCCAGGCGCAGCGCGTGGCCGCCGCCGCTGGCGCGCTCGCGCCGCAGCGCCGCGGATTCGGCCTCGATGCGCTCCAGGCGCCGCACCGTGTCCTCGATCAGCGCCGGGGTCGCGTTGCGGCCCAGCGCCACCTTGGCGCAGGCGGTATCGAGCACGCTGACCGCCTTGTCCGGCAACTGGCGGCCGCTGATGTAGCGGTGCGACAGGCGCACCGCTTCAGTGATGGCTTCGTCGTAGATACGCACGCCGAAGTGCCGTTCCATCAGCGGCGTCATCCCGCGCAGCATGGCGCAGGCCAGTTCCTCGCTCGGCTCCTCGACCTTGATCACCTGGAAGCGGCGCGCCAGCGCGGCGTCCTTCTCGAAATACTTCTTGTATTCGCCCCAGGTGGTGGCGGCGATGGTGCGCAGCTCGCCGCGCGCCAGCGCCGGCTTGAGCAGGTTGGCGGCGTCGTTCTGGCCGGCCTGGCCACCGGCACCGATCATGGTGTGGGCCTCGTCGATGAACAGGATGATCGGATGCGGGCTCTTCTTGACCTCGTCGATCACGTTCTTCAGGCGGCTCTCGAACTCGCCCTTGACGCTGGCGCCGGCCTGCAGCAGGCCCATGTCCAGGGTATGGATCTCGACGCCTTTCAGCACGTCCGGCACATCGTCGGCGGCGATGCGCAGCGCCAGGCCTTCGACCACGGCGGTCTTGCCGACGCCGGCCTCGCCGGTCAGGATCGGGTTGTTCTGGCGCCGCCGCATCAGGATGTCGATCGCCTGGCGGATCTCGGCATCGCGCCCGATCACCGGATCGACCTTGCCGTCGCGCGCGCGACCGGTCAGGTTGGTGGTGAACTGGTCCAGCGCCGGGGTCCTGGACACCGCGGCCTTCGCCAGCTCGCCGACCGGATCGCTGCCCCCCTCCTGCCCGGCATCGGGTTGCGCCGCCACCGCTTCCTGCGATCCGGCCGCCACTTTGTCGAGGTTGTGCTTGATCTGGTCGACGTCGAAGCGGCTGAACAGCTTCGAGCCGCGGTAAGCCAGCTGCGCCAGCCCGGGGTCGCCCAGCAGCGCCTGCAGCAGGTGGCCGCTGCGGATCGCCGCCGGATGGCCCGCCGGGATGTCGAGCGAGGCGATCAGCCAGGCATGCTCGAACAGCTTGGGCAGGCGCTCGGAGAACACCGGCGTGCGCGTGTTGCCGGTCTTCAGGCGCGCCACCTCGGCCTGCAGGTCCGCCTCCAGCATGCCGGCCTGGATACCGCTGTGGCGCGCGATGACGGCGAAATCGCTCTTCGGTTGCTCGAGCAGGGCCAGGAACAGGTGTTCGAGATCGACCTCGTACTGGCCGGCCGCCACGCACAGCCCGGCGGCGCGGGTGGCGGCGTTGCGGCAGGTGTCGTTCAGCTTGCCGATCAGGGTCTTCAGGTTCAGGCTCATGCGGGCTTCCCTTGCTAGGTCGTTGGTGGTTGGTTGGTCAAAGGGCATGCACGTCGTAGCGCACGTCGTCGCGGTTTGGCGAGGCGGTGCCGGGGGCCGCGCTCACCATGAAACTGTCCCAGCCGAGGCGTCCGGCGCCGTCCGCCGCGTCGAGCGCCGTGCCGCGCACGTCCTCGCCGTGCAGCACCAGCTGGATTTCGTACTCGAGCGTCACCCCGGTCATCATCGACAGCATGCTGGCCAGCGCGCGCGCCGCCTTCCCGCCCGGCAGGAAGGCATCGAAGCGCTGGCGCCGCAACGGACCGATCACGATGCGCATGCGCAGGTCGCGCTGCCAGACGCGGGTGCCCGCCATCGCGCTGGCGCCGAGCAGCGCGGTGTCCATGCCGAGACGGCTCTGCTGCCCCTCGGGCACGTCGTACCAGCGGCCGACGAATTGCTCGGACCTGACCTGCTCGCCGAAGTATTCGGACAGCACGCGCGCGATCTGCACCGCGGACGCCGGCTTGTGGCGGATGCTGGTGCCGAAGTAGCCGATCGATTCGTCCAGCAGTTCGCCGTGCCCCTCGTCGACGAAGCGGCGGCGCAGGGCGCGCGGCGCCAGGCCGGCCAGCGACAACAGCAACGGCAGGAAGCCGTCGCGCCCGTCGACCTCGTACTTGAGTTCAAGGCGGTATTTGCGCCAGGCTTCGTAGAACAGCGCCAGCGAGCGGTTCGAGAAGGTATCGAGGAAGGCGCGCGGACCGTCGTCCTTGTCATGCAGCAGGCCGCCGGCGATGCGCTCGGTATAGTGCGCCGGCAGCGCGCCGGCGCCGCCGAGCAGGCCCATGAAGGCCGGCGTGATGCGCACGTACTGCAACGGTACGCCGGCCGCGCCTTCCAGGCGCGCCCTGCCCGGCGCGGCCTCGGGCGGATCGGCCTGCATGGCTTCCAGCTCGCTGGCCGGAAAACTCAGGCGCGTCGAGTTCTGGAAGCGCAGGTGGCGCGCCACCGCGCCGGCGCCGCTGCGGCCATGGCGCTTGAACCACAGTTCGAGCAGGCGCACCGCCTGGAAATACTGGAAGCGGTACGGTTGCGCGAACAGGCGCTCGATTACAGCAGGCTCGAATCGCCGCTTCGTGGCTTGCATTTCAGTAGCTCTTGTCCGGTTTTGCTGGACACGACCACCAGCTGGGTGAAGCTGTTGGCGTGCACGTACAGGCCGAGGAAGCGCTCGATCACGTGGGCAAAGGCATGGATGCCGCTGCCGACGAAGGCTTCCTCGTCGATGGTGAGGCGCACCTCCATGCCGCGCGCCAGGCAGGCGAAGGGATTGCCGGCCAACCAGGCGTTGACGGCCTTGTAGGCGACCGCCTCGATGCCGCCAATCTGGCGCTGCGACGCGGGCGAACGCGGCAGGTCGTACATGGCCAGCATCTCGCGCAAGGCTTCGACCCCGCCCCCGCTCAACGAGAGGTGGTTCAGCGACAGGTGCGAGATCAAACGCCAGTGGGCGCCGCCGCCGCGCTCGAAGCGCTGCGACGGCGTCGGTTTGCGCAGGAACACCACGGCGCCGGCGCGCGCGCCACCTTCCATGAAAAGGTCGCCGCCGAGCTGGCCCCAGGGCAGCAGCGCCGGCAGGTCGCGGTTGGTGCAGGTCAGTTCCAGGCTCAAGGTATCGGTCTCGATCGCCGCCGGATCGAAATCGATGTCGACGATCGAGATCTCGGTCTCGTAGCCGGGGCTTTGGCGCGCCACCATCTGGTCGCGCCGCATGACCCAGTAATGGCCGTTGCGTTCCGGGGTCTGGCCGTGGCGCAGCGAGTAGAACGGGCGGAACGCCACGATCGATTCGCCCTGCGGGGTCTGGCGCACCAGGTTCACGGCGTCGATCGACATCACCTCGAAGGCGTACGCGCGGCGCGCATCGGCCACCACCGGATAGCTGGCGCTGGCATGCGTCAGGCGGATCGGCTCGCCGCGCCGCTTGAACAGGTTGACCACCGGGGTACAGCCGAGGCGCAGGTTGGCGGCCGACAACGTGCCCAGCATGCGTGCCAGATTCGAATCGGCGCGCACGCCGGCCAGCGCCAGGTGCAGGGTCACCGAGCGGCAACCGGCCGGCAGGCGCGCCAGCAGGGCATCGGTATCGATGTCGAGGAAGTTGAACTTCTCGGGAAAGCTGAAGTACTCGGTCAGCAGCCGGTAGGCCGCGTGCGAACGCGCCGGAAAGTCGATCAGGGCATCGTCCTCGTCGAACCCGGCCGGATGCAGCGGCACCGCATCCAGGGCGATCCAGCGGCCGCTGTCGCCGTCTTCCGCCCAGGCCGACACGCTGCGCATGAACAAGGCATCGCGCAGCGCGGCGCAGAACGACGGTTCGCCGTCGATGAACACGCGCAGCCGGCCTAGTCCCAGCTGGCGCAGGGCGGCCTGGGGCGTGCTGCCTGCCAGCGTGATGGCGATGCCGGCGCCGGCGCCTGGCGGCAGGCGTACCGCGGCCGGCGCTTCGAGGATCGCGGCGAAGGCGGCCGCGGGCAGCAGCACCGGCGCCACCGTGACCGGGTAGGCGCTGCGGAAGATGCAGTCGGCGCCGCGCACCTTGCGGCTGGCCAGGCGGGTCCCGCGTTCGATGCGGATGGCGCCGGTCAACTGGCTGGCCGCGGCCGCGTAGTCCATCTGCACGATCGAGCACGAGGGAAATGGCTGCAGGTAGTGCGGATACAGCACCTCGAATAGCGCTTCGGTGAATTCGGGGTAGTCGTCGTCGAGGCGCTTGGCGACGCGCGCGTTGAGCAGCGCGAAGGCCTGGATCATGCGCTCGATGTGCGGGTCCTCGCACATTTCGCCGCCCATCAGCAGGCGCCCGGCGATCTTTGGATAACGTTCCGAGAATTCGCGCGAATAACGGCGCAGGAATCCAAGTTCGCTCTCGTAGTACGGCAACAACTCTTCCATCTAGGCTCCTGCTGCGCGCCGTCCCCGGCTGATCGTGTAATGCTGGCTGGCTGGCTGCAGTACGGCGTCGAAATTGACCGGCTCCTGGGCGGCGTGCACCACCAGCAGCGCGGTGATCGAGAAATTCAGGCAGTTCACGGCGTCGTCGCGCAGTTCGAGCGAGGCGCGCACGTTGCGCAGCCGCGGCTCGTGGCGCGCGATGGCCTGCTCCAGGCAGGCGCAGATATGGGCGCGGTCGTCGAAGCTCGACAAAGAACGGCCGGCGAAATCCTGCAACCCGTAGGTGACCAGTGAACGACGGCATTCCGGGAAGCGCTTGGGCGACAACTCCGGAATGGCGATGCGGGTGTTCAGCAGGGCCTCGAGATCGCGCGCGACCGAGTCCTTGAGCTCCTCGACCGACACGCGCAGCGGCGCGGCGCTGCCGCCGCCATGCCCGGCGCCGTCCATCAGGCGGTCCATCAATCCCGGAACGTAGCCGTGCATGCGAATGACTCCTTACCCTGCCCGGTCAGGCGGTCTTGTTGGACGCCAGATCCCAGCCGCCCGACGTGTTGCCGCCGGCGCCGCCGCCCACCTTCTGCTGGGTGTACTTCCACTTCACTTTGGAGTACTTCAGCTTGACGTCCTCGGTCAGGATGTCGCCCGGCGACACCGACGGCGCCACGCTGCTGATCAGGACGTTCTCGAGCTCGATCTCGAAGTACTTCACGCGATCGCCCTGGCCGTCGGCGCGCAGGAATTCCAGCTTCGCCTTCGGCAGGGTCTTGCCCGACGAGCAGTTCTGCAGCAGCAACGGGGTGGCCAGGTCGGCCAGCTTGGAGATCGCGATATCGCGATGCTCGGTGCGTTCGGCGGTGTGGCCGCCGCCGGTCGATGCGGTCGCCGATTTCGGCTGCAGCACTTCCCAGTTCACGGATTTGACTTCGATCCAGTCCTTGTGGGTGGTGTCGGCCGACTCGCCCTTGATACCGTCGATTTGGAGATAGACGTCGATTGCCATGGTAGTCCTTTCGTGATTGTTGAACGGTTACGATTTGGTCGTTGCAGGAAGCTCCGCGACCAATCGGAGCGAAACGGACAGCTCGTCGAGCTGGAAATGCGGACGCAGGAACGACACGGCGCGGTACACGCCCGGGCGGCCGGGCACTTCCGAAACCTGCACCGAGGCTTCGCGCAACGGGAATTGCGCCTTTTGTTCCTGGCTGGCGTTATCGTCCAGCAGCACGTACTGGGCCAGCCAGCGGTTCAGGAAATCCTGCACGTTGGAGGCCGCCGCGAAGCTGCCGATCTTGTCGCGCATCATCGCCTTCATGTAGTGGGCGATGCGCGAGACCGCGAAGATGTACTGCAGCTGGGACGACAGCACGGCGTTGGCGTTGGCCGCGTCCGAGTTGTATTTCTTGGCTTTCTGGGTCGACTGGGCGCCGAAGAACGCGGCGTAGTCGGTATTCTTGCAGTGGACCAGCGAGATGAAGCCCAGGTCCGAGAGTTCCTTCTCGCGACGGTCGGTGATGGCGATCTCGGTCGGGCACTTCAGCGCCACCTCGCCCTCGTCGGTCTTGAACGTGTGGGTGGGCAGGTCCTCGACCAGGCCGCCGCCCTCGACGCCGCGGATCGCGGCGCACCAGCCGAAGTCCTCGAAGGCGCTGGTCAGCTTGGTGGCGAACGAATAGGCAGCGTTGCACCACAGGTATTTATGGTGATCGGTGCCGTCCACGTCCTCGACGAAATTGAAGCCCTCGGTGGTGGCGCCGTCCAGCGGGTTGTACGGCAGGCGTCCCAGGAAACGCGGCAGTGTCAAGCCGACGTAGCGCGCGTCTTCCGATTCGCGGAACGATTTCCACTTCGCGTACTCGACGGTGTCGAACACCTTGGCCAGGTCGCGCGGGCGGCCCAGGTCGGCATAGGTTTCGAGGCCGAACAACTCCGGCGAGGCGGCCGAGATGAAGGGCGCGTGGGCGGCGGCGGCCACGTGCGACATCTGCTCGATGAAGTACATGTCTTCCGGCTGGCGCGTGATCTCGTAGTCGCCCACCAGGGCGCCGAAGGGCGCGCCGCCGAAGGTGCCGAACTCCTCTTCATAGACCTTCTTGAACATGGTGCTCTGGTCGAATTCCAGCGCGCTCTGGAAATCCTTTACCAGCTCGCGCTTGGTCGCGCTCAGCATCTTGATCTTCAGGTTGGCACTGGTGGCGCTGTTCTTGACCAGGTAATGCAGGCCGGTCCAGCTCGATTCGAGCTTCTGGAACTCGGGCGCGTGCATGATCCCGGACAGCTGCTCGGAGATCAGGCGGTCCAGTTCGGCCACGCGCGCGTCGATGGTGGCGGCCAGGTTGTTGGACACCACCACGGTGCCGTCCAGCACCTGGCTCACGAGTTCGGAAATCAGGTCCTTGGCGCGCGCGTGCTCGGTGCTCGACTTGGCCACCTTGCTCTGTTCGACGATCTGGTCGAGGAGCGCGGATTCGGAAATAGCCTCGGGGGCGGCACCGGCGCCGGCGCCGGGGGAGAGAGCGACGGACATGGTCAATCTTCCTTCTTGACGTTGGCTTGCTGGCCCAGCTCGGCCATCTTTTCGGTATTGCTCAAGACATCGTTCAGCAAGTCTTCGAGCTTGTCGTTGCCGGCCATCTTGTTGCGCAGGTCGGCCAGCTTGGTGCGCGCTTCCAGCAGCTTCCTGAGCGGCTCCACCTGCTCGACCACGGCTTCCGGGCGGAAGTCGTCGAGCGAGCGGAAGGTGAGGTCGACGCCGATCCGGGTGTCGTCCCCGGCCAGCGTGTTGTCGACGGTGAACGCGGCGCGCGGCTCGATCCCTTTCATGACCTCGTCGAAGTTGTCGCGGTCGACGTTGACGAAGCGCCGGTCCTTCAGGCGCTTCTGCTCCACCTCGGACTTGCCGGCGAAGTCGCCGACCACGCCCATCACGAAGGGCACTTCCTTGGATTCGATGGCGTCGCCGATTTCGACGTCGTAGGTCATCTGCACGCGCGGCGGGCGGATTTTCTGCAGGCGCTTCTGGGCACTCTCAGACTTGGACATGGTTTCCTCTTGGGGTGGGGGATCGTGGCGCCGGCTCAGTTCAAGCCGTCGAAGGGGTTGGCGCTGGCGCCGCCCGCCGCGGGCTTGGCCGGTTTCCTGGCGCTGCGCACGGGTGACGGCGCGCTGGCGCGCTCGCGCGCGGCCGGCGTCTGGGCGTTCGGCACCAGCACCGTTTCGCCCAGGTTTTCGCGCAACAGCTTGGCAAGGCCCTGGGATTCGGTCAGCGTGCTGCCGGTCAGGTTGTTCTGGCGGCTGAGGTCGCCAAGCGCGCGGGTCGACAGGCGCAGGCCGCTGATGGCGATGATGCTGTTGGCCAGCTTGTCGTTGGGGTCGCGCACCAGTACCTCGAGAGCGGCCTGGATCGCGTCGCCGTAGCGTCCTGCCTCGTAGCGGGTCTGGGCGATATGCGACCAAGGCGTCTTGTCCGCCGGGTAGGCCACTGCGCCCTGCTGCCACAAAGCGACGGCGCGTTCCTTGTTCCCGCTGGCTTCGGCCTGGCTGGCCTGGGACAACAATTCGTCCAGTTTCTGCACTTTCTGCGGCGCGGTCGGGGGCGTACTGCAGGCAACCAGCGACGCGGCGGCGGAGGCGGCGGCGATACGGGCCAATAGTCTGCTGATGGTCATACCTATCCTTTAAAAGTAACCAAGGTTATCAGTTTTGTTCATGATCTCGGCTCTATCTCAACGATATCAGAGTTTCAATTTTGGGAATTTTCAATTGAATCTCACACATTCTCACTTTGTGCTACCGGCGCACGATTGAATGCCAGGATTCCCCGTGAAATCGGGAAATGTTACTATCTACCCAATATTTGGTGCCTAACGTATGCCGTAACGAAGGGAAATCGAGCGCATGGCGAGCAAAGTCTTATGGGGGGAGGGATTGCTCCTGCGTCCCCAGCACTTCCAGCAGCAGGACCATTACCATGAGCGCCAGCTGTATGACAGCGTTGCTCTGATGCATCCTTATGCATGGGGCGTAAAACTACTTAAAGTCGACATCGATGCATTGGCGAGCAACGTGTTGCGGGTCATGGCGTTGGCGCTGCGCTTCCAGGACGGTGAACTGGTCGATGCGCCCGCGCACGACGCCCTGCCCGACAGCATCGACTTGTCGACGCTGCTGCAAAACCAGCAGAACGTGACTTTTTATGCCGCCCTGCCCAGCTTCAAGCCATTCGGCGGCAACTTCGTGCAGCCTGGCCAACCGCAGGAGAGTGCGCGCTACCTGCAGGACAACCGCGAAACGCCCGATCTGTATACCCAGGCCGCCCACGCCCAGCTGTCCTTCCTGAACAAGACGGTGCGCCTGGTCCCGGAACACGAGCCGCGCGATTCCTACACCAGTTTTCCGCTGGTGCGCCTGCGCCGCGTGGCGACCGGCGGCTTCGAGCTCGACCCCGAATTCGTGCCGCCCAGCCTGTCTGTGCAGAGCGCCCCGGTAGTGGCGCACCAGCTGCGCCGCCTGCTGGACGCGCTGCAGGCCAAGGTCAGCGCGCTGTACGGCCACCACCGCGAGCCGAGCCGCAACGTGATCGAATACCGCTCCGGCGACATGTCCTCGTTCTGGCTATTGCACACGGCCAGCGCCGCGTATGCATCGCTGTCGCATTATTTCCATCACCCGGCGCTGCACCCGGAGCGCCTGTTCGAGCAGTTGCTCGGCCTGGCCGGCTCCTTGATGACGTTCTCGAAAACCTGGCTGCTGGCCGACTTGCCGTCCTACCAGCATGCCGACCCGGGACCCGGCTTCGCCAAGCTGTACGCGATCATCCGCGAACTGATCGACACCGTGATCTCGTCGAAGTACTTCGCCATCGCGCTGGATGAAATCAAGCCGTCCTACTTCCTCGGCAAGCTCGACTCGGGCAAGATCGACGACAAGACCGCCTTCTACCTGGCGGTGACGAGCGCCACGCCGGCGGTCGAGTTGGTGGGCGCGGTGCCGCTGCGCCTGAAGATGGGCGCGCCCGACGATGTCGACAAATTCGTGCTGTCGGCGATGCCCGGCGTGCGCCTGCAGCATGCGCCGCAGGTGCCAGCGGCGGTGCCGGTCCGGCCGGACACCGTGTACTTCCTGATCGACGCCAAGGGACAGATGTACGAACGCATGCTGCAGGCCCAATCGGTCTCGGTCTACGTCCCCGCCAGCATGAACGACTTGCGGCTTGAACTGGTCGCCGTGACAGCATGAATCGCCCAACCATGACTACGATGACAGCTCCTTCCCTGATGGGCGCCGCGCCGGCGCCGTCCACCGAGACCAGCAGCCCCACCACGCTGATGGACCTGATGTACGACGGCTTCTACGCCCTGTTCATGCTCAAGAACGGCAACGCGCCCGGGAACGACGGCGAATTCGCCGCCCGCATGACGCAATTCCTCGACGAGTTCGGACGCGCGGCCAAGAAGCGCGGCGCGGCGAGCGAGGACGTGGACGCCTCGAAGTATGCGTTCTGCGCGGCGGTGGACGAGATCATCCTGCGCAGCCGCTTCACCATCGCCGAGCGCTGGGCCACCCACCCGCTCCAGATGTCGCTGTTCGGCGACCAGCTGGCCGGCGAGAACTTCTTCAATCGCCTCGAGGCGCTGCGCACCCGCGGCAGCGCCCACGTGCAGGCGCTCGAGGTCTTCCATATGTGCCTGCTGCTCGGCTTCCAGGGCCGCTTCGCACTGGAAGGCACCGAAAAGCTCGGCTATTTCACGTCGCGCCTGGGCGAGGAGATCGCGCGCATGAAGGGCAAGCGCGGCGGCTTCGCCCCGCATGCCGAACGCCCCGACCAGGTCGCGCACAGGCTGCGCAACGACCTGCCGTTGTGGGTGCTGGGCACGGTGTTCGCGCTGATCTGCGCGCTCGGCTACATCGGCTTGCGCACCACACTCGCCCGCAATACCGGCACGCGCATGGCGGCCTACAACGACGTGATCAAGATGGCGCCACGCCAGGCCAACCTGACCATCACGCTGCCCTGATGGACACGGTCGACCGCCTCGCCGCCGCCGGCCGGGCGCTGGGCCGTTTCGGCACCGGGCTGTCCCAGCACGCGCGCCTCGTCACGCTGGCCAGCAGCCAGGACGGCGCCCTCACTGAGGCGATGATGGCCGAGCACCTGTACGGCCGCGAGGCGGTCAACGCGCTGTACGCCTTCGAGGTCCACACCCTGAGCACCTCGACCGACCTGGAGCTGGACCCGTTCATCGGCGAAGAGCTCACGGTCACGCTGCTGCAGCCGGACGGCACGCGGCGTGCCTGGCACGGCCTGTGCACCGGCGCCGAGTGGCGCGGCGCGGACGGCGGGACAGCGCGCTACCGCCTGTGGCTGGAACCCGCGCTGGCCCTGCTGCGCCTGCGCCGCGACAGTTACGTGTTCCAGGACAAGAACGTCCAGGACATCCTGGCCGAGCTCTTCGCCGACTACCCGCAACTACGCTTCGAGTTCGACGTGTCGCAGGAACTCGCGGTACGCCCCATCTGCACCCAGTACCGCGAGAGCGACTACGATTTCTTCGTGCGCGTGATGGCGTCCGAAGGGCTGTCCTGGCGCTTCGAGCACGAGCAAGCCGACAGCGCCGGCGACGGCCAGGCGCGCCACAAGCTGGTGATCTTCGACAGCCGGGCCGAGGCTCCCGACCTGCCCGGCGACCCGGTGCTGCGCTTCCACGGCGTGCGCGCCACCGACACCGACGATGCCGTCGATGCCTTCGGCGCGCGGCGCCGGGTGATGCCGAACGCCGTCACCATCAGCAGCTGGGATCCGGCGCAGCTGCTGGCGCCGAACGCGGAACTGGCCTCCGTCCTGGACGCCGGCGACCTGCCGCCGGTTGCCGTGTACGACGGCAGCGGCGAGCGCATCGCCAGCGCCGAGGCCGACGACCACGCCCAGCTGATGCTGCGCGCCCTGGAGCTGGACAACAAGACGTTCGAAGGCCAGGGCGCGGTGCGCCGCCTGGCGCCCGGCTACCGCTTCGAACTGGACCGGCACGAGCGCTACCCGGCCGGCGAGAACGCATTCAAGACGCTATGGGTCGAGCACGAGGCGCGCAACAACGTCGACCCCGGCATTCCTTCCGCCGAACGCGACGACTGGATCGAGCCGGGCACCTACCGCAACCGCTTCGGCTGCGTGCGCGAGGCGGTCGCCATCGTACCGCGCGCCACCGCCCTGCCCCATCCGCACACCGCGCTCGGGCCGCAGACGGCGCTGGTGGTGGGCGTGCGCGGCGCCACCG
The DNA here is from genome assembly GCA_022701635.1 of Burkholderiaceae bacterium. Classification (GTDB taxonomy): domain Bacteria; phylum Pseudomonadota; class Gammaproteobacteria; order Burkholderiales; family Burkholderiaceae_D; genus Telluria; species Telluria phyllosphaerae. The sequence goes on from JAKOOD010000116.1 coordinate 39,773, forward strand.
CCACCACCGTGCGCGATCATCAGGTGCGCGTGCAGTTCGCCTGGCAGCGCGGCGCGGCCAGCAACCCGGGTGGCCTGGCCCACGACGTCGACCCGGACGGCGCCGCGCCGGGCGACGAGCGCGCCGGCACCTGGGTGCGGGTGGCCGAAGCCCTGGCCGGTCCCAACTGGGGCTCGCAGTTCACGCCGCGCATCGGCACCGAAGTGCTGGTCGACTTCATCGAGAACGACATCGACCGGCCGCTGGTGGTGGCCCAGCTCTACACCGGCGCCGACGTGCCGCCGTTCTCCGCCGGCGTCGATTCCGGCGCCAATCATGCGGGCACCATTTCCGGCATCCACACGCGCGGCTTCGACGGCGGCGGCTACAACCAGTGGCAACTGGACGACACCCGGCAGCAGCTGCGCATGCGCCTGGCCACGAGCGGCGCCGGTACCCAGCTGAACCTGGGTTACCTGATCCAGCAATCCCCGGGCGGCGCCACCCGCGGCGCCTACCGCGGCAGCGGCTTCGAGCTGCGCACCGATGCCTGGGCCGTGGTGCGCGGCGCCGAAGGCGTGCTGCTGACCACGCACGCACGCGGCGCCAACGGCGCCGGCGTGGCCTCGACCCAGATGGATGCGGCGGAAAGCGTGGCGGCGCTGAAAGCGGCGCAGGCGCTCGACGCCACCCTGCTCGATGCCGCCGCCGCCCAGCAGGCGCTGGCGAGCCAGGCGGCGCGCGCGGCGCAGCAAGCGCTCATCGCGGACATCGATCCGCACGACAAGGGCAAGCACCAGGACGCGCTGAACGGCCAGCAAGCGCGCAAGGCCAGGGCCGGCACGCGCGACCTGGATGCCGGCGCGCCGGTCGAGCGCTTTGCCGCGCCGTACGTGCTGATGGATGGCGCGGCCAGCATCAACTGGGCCACCCCCGCGTCCACCGTCCTGTTCGCGGGACGGCAGCTGCTCTGGACCACGCAAGCGGACACCCACATGAGCGCAGGGCACACCGTGTCCTCGGTCGCGGCCGAGGCGGCGAACCTGTATGCGCACGAAGGCGGCATCCAGGCGGTCGCCGCCAACGGACAGGTGTCGCTGGAAGCGCATACCGACCGGCTCGAGATCCTGGCGGACCGCGACGTCGTGGTGGTGTCGGTGAACGACGCCATCGAGATCAAGGCGAAGCAGAAGATCGTGCTGCAGGCAGGGCAGGCGTCGATCACGCTGGAGGGACAGGACATCACGTTCGCCTGTCCGGGCAGGTTCTCCGTGAAGGGCAGCCGGCATGTCTTCGAGGCCGGCGCGTCGAAGGCGGCCCTGCTCCCCGGCCTGCCGACCAAGCTGACCACCGTGCCGCCGACCATGGAGGAAAAGCCGGGCCCGCACGCGATCACGGTCATGGCCTTCAGCGCCGAGGGCGTGGCCCTCGCGGAAGCGAAGAGCAGGCTGTTCGATCCCGTCTCGAACACGCCGTTTGCCGAGGGCACGATCGGCGGCGATGGCGCCAGCGCGGAGGTACAGGCGGACCGCAACCGACCATATCACGCTCTGGTGGGCTATGACGGATGGAGCGCGCATTTCGAAGAGGTGCGCGACCGGGATGACGATGAGGACGTCGGCTTCGATGCGGGCGACCTGGACGAAGACCGTAACATCGAACACTTGTGAGAACCCGATGCGCAACTACGAAGTCAAGAAACACGACACCTTGTGGAAGATCGGCCGGGCGCACGGTTTCACCGTACAGCAGATTGCGGACGTCAACAACCTGAAGGGCAAGCAGATCCATCGAATCCGGGAAGGCCAGAATCTCCTGCTGCCCGACGCGGAGGCCGGGACGCCGGACACCAGGCTGTCGATCCAGTTCCGCGGTCTGGACCATGCGCGCTTCACGCCATCGAAGGTCAAGGTGCAGCACGACGACAAGGTCGTGGAGCGCGAGATGGACGCGGACGGCGTGCTCGCTCTCGGCATCTTCGACCACGCGCGCGGCTTGAAGGTGTGGATCGAAGACCTGTCCAAGAAGTTCGTCGAGGTGCTCGACCGTCCCATCCTGCCATTGGGCGAATGGAAGCTGTCGATCGATTCGCGCCAGGTCGCCGCGAAGGGGAACCTCGCTCCCAAAAAGGGAGCCGCGGCCAGTAGTGCGCCCGCCGTGAAGGAAGCAACCACCCACAACGCCCGGCTGGCCGGCGGCGAAACGGCGCGCGTCCAGACCCGTGTCGAAGGCGGCAAGCCGGTCCACGCGGTGGCGTCGATCTACACCTCCGAGAACCTGCGCCTGTCTCCCGGCAACGAACAGTATCGCAAGCATATCCTGGCGGCTGCCGCCAAATACGCGCTCACGCCGCAGTCGCTGGCGGCCATGCTCGATGCCGAAGCGGCCCAGGACAAGCAGGGCACCTGGCAGGAAAAGTCGAACGCCGCCAAGCCATCCCGGGCGCAGGGGCTGGCGCAATTCTTCGAGGCCGCCTGGATGGGCGTGTTCGAGTACAGCAAGTCGCTGCTGCATGAGCGCTGCCAGGGAGAATCGAAGACGGCGCTGCTGGCCCGGCGTCTGGAGGCGGAATACGCGATCGACAGCGCGGCCGCCTACGCGGTACTGAACCTGCGCGCGTTTTCGAAAAAGACCGGTCTGGATGCGCAAGCCCTGCCGGCGGAAGACAAGGCCAAGATGGCCTATCTGCTGCACCATGAAGGTGTGGGCGGCACCTCGCGGATCCTGGGCCTGAGCGGCAAGTTCAGCGACGACGACGCCACCGACCTGCTGGCCCAGCAGCTCGGCAGTGCCGACAAGGCGCAGAAGATGATCGAGCGTTACGAGGGCGATCCGGTCAAGGCGTACAAGGGGTGGCTGTTCGGCTACATCGACGCCAAGATCAACGTCAACAATTTTGTCGTCAAGGACAAGAGCGACTTGACGGTGCAGCCGCGCGACATCGCGCTCATCGTGCGTTCGATGTCCAGGACGCCCGATCCGGGCAAGCCGGCGCCGCGCCCCAAGGCGGCTACCGCAAGCGCGCCGAAGGCGCCTGCATCTCCTCCCGCCGCGCAGCCTGCGGTCGCCTCGCCAACACCGGCGTCGGCAGCCGGCACGGCGACCGGCGCGGGCGGCAACTGGCGCGATCCGCTGGACACATGCACCTTGCGCAGCGCGGGGCTCGCAAGCAAGAACGGCGCGAAGTTCGGCATGACGCGCGCCCGCGGCACGCGCGCCCACCAGGGCATCGACCTGATCGCCGTTCCTGGCACGACCATCCATGCGGTCGCCGACGGCGTCGTCTACACCGCGCCGTCCAAGAACCCATCCTACCCCTACGGCAATACCCTCGTGCTCGAGGTCGACGTGGCCGACCTGCCGCCGGCGCAGGCAGCGCTGGCGCGGCGTCTCAATCCCGGTGAAAGGACGATCGGCTTTTTCTACGCGCACCTGACCGAATTCTCCGTACCCTCGGGCAAGCCCGTGGATGCAGGGACGGCGCTCGGCACGACCGGAGAGAGCGGGAACGCGCATGGCATGCGGACCGTGGCCACCGGTGCGCACTTGCACTTCGAGGTCAGGAAACGGGCCAGGCTGCGCTCCACTGGCCTGAGCAACCGTCTCGATCCACTCCCCTTCATCCTCAACTGCACCAACCGCTGACCATGCAACGACCTATCATCGCGCTCGCCCTGTTCCTCAACATCGCCGCCTGCGACGCCGGCGGCGCGGGCACCACATTGCCCACCCAGCCACAGCAGGCCTCCCAGCCGCGTTGCACGAGTTCGCCCTGCGGCAATACGGCAAGCGGCAAGGACCCGCTGGAGGAGCGCATCGAGGCCGGCACCGCCATCGTGGACGCGGCACGCGCCGGCGACGACGACCGCAAGCGCTGGTCGAACCCGATCTATTCGACCTCCGACAAGCCGGACAGGCTGGCGCTGGACGTTATCCGCAGCGCCGGCCTTCGCCTGCGCCTGATCCCCGCGCAAGGACGGCTGGTCATCTCGACGCCGACCTCGACGCACGTATTCGCGATCGCCGGCGCGCAAGGATCCGGCGACGTCTGTCCGGCATACAACCTGTATGTCAGGGACGCCTCCAGCGAGCACATTCTGCTCGAACGGATGTGCCGCACGTTCGAGTACAAGCCGGACCGGTATGCGCGCAGCGTCACCTACTACCTGTACGACCAGCCAACCGGCACCATGGTTGACATCTGGACCGCCAGCGCCAGCGGCAAGGACGATCCCATGCCCGAAGCCGATCCTCGTCCGGTGGTGAAGCGCATCACGGGGGGCTACCAGTTTGACTGGGCAGGCACCCAGGCCGGCAACGCGGGAAAGCGGCGGCATGAGATGCACAATCGCTACCTGCGCAAGTTCTCCGGCGCCCAGAAATCGCTGTTGTGCAAGAACGTATCGACCGGGCCCGGGCGTGGCGACGATTCGACATGCGAGGGTGGCTATCTGGAGCGAATCGGCGGCTGACCTCCATGACGGTTAGCCACGCGGCCGAACAGCCAAGGGCAGTGTCCGACGGACCCATTGACGACGCGCGTCATCTTCCTTGCCAGGATGCTACCGGCGATCGCCGTTCAGGCACCAGAGCGGGTATTGGTTGCCCACATGACCTGCATGCGGACTTATGAACCATGGCGCTACCGGGACTACAGTA
>JAKOOD010000130.1 GCA_022701635.1 Burkholderiaceae bacterium
GCCGCCGAGCAGGCGCGCCAGCGCCTCAGCACTGTCCTGGAGAGCATCGCCGACGGCTGCTTCTCGCTCGACCGCGAATGGCGCTTCACCTACATCAACGCGCGCGGCGCGGCCTGGCTGGAGCGCCATGCGCACGACCTGGTCGGCAAGCACATCTGGGACGAATTTCCGGAAGCGGTCGGCAGCGACTTCCACCTGGCCTACCGGCGCGCGGTGGCCTCGCGCGAATTCACGTCCGTCGAAAGCTACTACGCCCCGCTCGGCATCTGGCTCGAGGCGCGCGCCTATCCGACCCAGGAAGGCCTGAGCGTGTTCTTTGCCGACGTCACGATGCGCAAGGAAGCCGAGGCCAAGCTGATCCACCTGGCCACGCACGACAGCCTGACCGGCCTGCACAACCGCTTCAGCTGCATGCGCGCGCTCGACGCCGCGCTCACGCGCTCGGTGGACAACGGCGCCAAGGTCGGGGTGCTGTTCATCGACCTGGACCGCTTCAAGGAAGTCAACGACGCCTACGGCCACCAGGCCGGCGACACCGCCTTGCAGGAAATCGGCCGCCGCCTGTCGACGTTTTCCGCGGCCGGCACCACCGTCACCCGCATCAGCGGCGACGAATTCGTGATCGTGCTGGAAGCGACCGACGCCGGTGCCGCCCGCATGCTCGCGGACAGCGTGCTGCGGCGCCTGGCCAAGCCGATCGTGGTGGGCAGCTACCAGGTGATGGTCGGCGCCAGCATCGGCGTGGCGATCGGCAGCGGCGACGAGGTCACGCCCGACGAGCTGCTGAACAACGCCGACGCCGCGATGTACGAAGCCAAGGCCAACGGCCGCCACACCTGCAGCGTGTTCTCGGAAACCGGCACGCGCCTGCTCAAGCAGCGCCTGCAGCTGCGCCAGGAAGTCTTCAACGCGCTCGAGCTGGGCCAGTTTGTGCTGCATTACCAGCCGCAGATCAACGCGGTCAACGGCGCCGTGGTGGGGGCCGAGGCGCTGCTGCGCTGGAATCATCCGCGCCTGGGCCTCCTCAGTCCGCAGATCTTCCTGGGCATGCTCGAGGATTCGCCGGCCATCAACCTGGTCGGCGCCTGGGTGTGCGAGGAAGCCTGCCGCCAGGCGCGCGAGTGGCAAGACATCGGCTTCCAGCTGCAGATGGCGGTGAACGTGTCGCCGCGCCAGCTGACCGACGAGAGCCTGCCGGTCATGCTGAAGGAGGTGGTCGAACGCTACGGGTTGCACCCCGAATGCATCAAGCTGGAAGTCACGGAAAGCATGCTGATGCAGGACATCGACAAGGCCGCGGAGGTGCTGCGCATGCTCAAGCTGGAAGGCTTCCGCATCGCGCTCGACGATTTCGGCACCGGCTATTCGAACCTGTCCTACCTGCGCCAGTTCCCGATCACGACGATCAAGATCGACCGTTCCTTCGTGCAGGAAATCGAGCAGGACCGGCGTTGCCTGGACATCGTCAACGGCGTGATCGCGTTCGCCAAGTCGCTCAAGCTGGCGGTGATCTGCGAAGGTATCGAGACCGAGGGCCAGCGCAGCGCGATCTGCTCGACCGGCTGCGACGTGCTGCAGGGTTATTTGATCGGCAAGCCGATGGCGGAGGCGGATTTCAGGAAGCTGCTGCTGGACCAGAGCGCGGCGCAGCAGCAGGCGGATCCGGGATGCTGGCAGCAGGGGAAGGATGTGGCCGGCTAGGTGCGGCCGGCTAGGTGCGGCCGGCTAGGTGCGGCCGGCTAGGTGCGGCCGGGTAGTATGCATACCGTCGTCCCCGTGAAAACGGGGACCCATACTGAGCATCCGAAACCAGTATCTCCGGTGCGTTACAGTGCTTCCGGCATACCGGATCCTGTTATTCGGCATGCCCCCCCGTTTTCACGGAGACGACGTGGAATCTCCCAGCTTCGCCCTTAATCCTTCCAACTGCTTCTTGATCGCGCCCAGTGCATTCGGCGAGCACGCCGTCGCGCACAGCACCTGTTCCTGGATCGCCCCAGCCTCGCGCGCCATCGCGCGGCCGCCATCGGTCAGTGCCACCACCACCTGGCGCTCGTCGGCGGCCGCGCGGGTGCGCGTCACCAGCCCGGCCGCTTCCAGGCGCTTGAGCAGCGGCGTCAGCGTGGCCGAGTCGAGGAACAGGCGGGCGCCGATGTCGGAAACGGTAACGGCGTCGCGCTCCCACAGCACCAGCATCACCAGGTATTGCGGGTAGGTGAGATCGAGCTTGCGCAGCAGCTTGCGGTAGACCTTGTTCATCGCCAGGCCGGTCGAGTACAGCGCAAAGCACAGCTGGTTGTCGAGCAGCGGCACGGCGGGGGCATCGGGAGTATCCATGCCGATCATGTTAGATCGCACACTATTCAATTGCAAGCAAGCGGCAGCAAATGATTTATATGGGCGCGATTGGTTGACGCTATGAGATCAGGCGGCCATGCGCTCGGTGCCGTTGCGGCCCACGGCGCGGTTGCGCCCGGACGCCTTGGCATCGTAGAGCGCGGTGTCGGCCGCCTCCACCCAGGCGCTGCTGGCCTGTTCCGCTTCCTGGGCCGGATAGCCGGCCGCCACGCCCAGGCTCAGCGTGACCCGGCCGTTCGGGCTGTCGGCATGCTCGAGCTGCAGCTCGGCCATGGCTTCACGGATCAATTCGGCGACCGCCATCGCGCCCTCGAGGTCGGTATCCGGCAGGATCAGCGCGAACTCCTCGCCGCCATAGCGCGCCGCCAGGTCGGCCGGACGGCGCGCGCCGGACGCGATCGCCAGCGCGACCTGGCGCAGGCAGGCGTCGCCGGCCACGTGGCCGTAGCGGTCGTTGTACTTCTTGAAGAAATCGACGTCGGTCAGGATCAGCGCGAACGGCAGGCCGCTGCGGCGCGCGCGTCCGACTTCGCGTTCCAGCGCTTCCTCGAACAGGCGGCGGTTGCCCAGTCCGGTCAAGCCGTCGCTGTCGGCCAGCGCGCGCAGCGAGATGTTGTGTAGTTCGAGCGAGGCGCGCGCGTTGCGCAGCTCGCCGTCCAGCGCTTCGCGCACCCGGATCTGGATGATCATGCGGCGACCGCCCCAGGCCAGCACGGCGACGGCGAAGATCACCACGCAGCTCATCTTGATCACCGTGACTTCCCAGCCGGCCAGGATTTCATGCTTGGACTGGGCGCTGGCGACCAGCAGCGGGAAACCGTCGAGGTGGCGGTAGCTGTACATGCGCTCGATGTGGTCGATATTCGAGGTCAACATCGCCGTGCCGACCGGGCCGTTGCGCCGGTATAGCTGAAAGACCGGACCATCGCCGATGTCGGTACCGACCATCGACACCTTGAAGGGCCGGCGGTACAGCAGTGTGCCGTCGTCGAGGGCCAGGATGATGGTGCCGGTGTGGCCGACTTCGAAGCGGTCGTAGAAGCGACCGAAGAACTGGAGCCGCAGCGATGCCATCGCCACGCCACCGAAGCTGCCGTCGGGACGGTTGATCCGGCGCGACAGCGGAATCGCCAGCACGCCGCTGGAGCGGCTGCGGATCGGCTTGCCGACCCGCAGCCCGAGGTCGGTGTGGCTCTTGTGATAAATAAAATAGTCGCGGTCGGCGTTGTTGCCCGGATATAGCTTTGGCAGCGAACTGGCCAGCCGGGCACCGTCAGGACCATACACGAATGCTTCCTGCAATTCGGGGGTGTGGCCGACGATCTGGTGCAGGCGCGCATTCAGGCGCACCCCGGCCTCCCCCTCCAGCCCATCGTGCTGGTAACGCTCCACGATCTCGACCAGTGCGGCATCGCCCAGCTTGATCGAACTTTCCGCCTGCGACGCCAGCGCACGCGCCATGTTGGCGGTGTTCACGCCGGTCTGCTCGATCTGGTGCTGGCGCGCCGTCCACAGGCTCCAGCCGTGCAGGCCGATCAGGAACAGGCAGAACCCGACCAGCAGCACGATCGAACGCATGACCAAGGGCTTGCGCATCTGGTCGAGGCGCTGCAGGCGATGGTCGGCATTGTCTTTGGAAAGGGGCATCGGTCAAGCGCAATGAAACAAAAGTGTGAAACGCAGCATAGCCCCGCCTCCACAATAAGTCCACACCACAACATTACTTCGGTGACCAGTACCGCTGAACGGCTGACTGTTTGTTAATGGACAGTTGCCGTACAACAACAACGATGGACTTTACCGCCATTGGCACCCGGCGACGTACGTTTACACGGCATATACGGCCCCACCCTCACCTTTTACACCCCGTTTCGCCGCCGCCTCCTAAGCTGCCTGCGTCGTCAACTACATCCTGGAATAACAAAATGGACGTCCTGTATATCTGCGCGATGGTGGTGCTGACCGCCCTCGCGTGCGGCCTGGCCCAAGCCTGCGCCAAGCTGGGGGGCAAGCAATGAACCTGACTTATTGGGCCGCCGGCATTGCCGCGGCCGGCGTGCTGCTGTATCTGGTGGTGGCCCTGCTGAATGCGGAGGAGCTGTAAATGCACACCGATGCCATCGTATTGCTCGTGGTCTTCCTGGCCGTGGTCACGCTGCTGGCGCTGCCGCTGGGGCGCCTGCTGGCCGCCGTCGGCGAGGCCGGCAAGGTGCCCGGCCTCGGCTGGCTGGCGCCGCTCGAACGCCTGTGCTACCGGGCGGCCGGCGTCGACCCGGCCCAGGGCATGGGCTGGAAATCCTACGCGCTCGGGCTGCTGCTGTTCAACGGCTTCGGCGCCCTGCTGGTCTACGCCGTGCAGCGCCTGCAAGGCGTGCTGCCGCTGAACCCGCAGGGCATGCAGGCCGTCTCGCCCGACTCCGCCTTCAATACCGCCGTGAGCTTCGTCGCCAACACCAACTGGCAAGGCTACAGCGGCGAGCAGACCATGAGCTATCTCACCCAGATGGTGGTGCTGGCCGGCCAGAACTTCTTCTCGGCCGCCACCGGGATCGCCGTGGTCTATGCCCTGATCCGCGGCCTGGCTGCGCGCTCGTCGAAATCGGTCGGCAACTTCTGGGCCGACCTGGTGCGCGTCACGCTGTACGTGCTGCTGCCACTGTCGCTGGTGCTGGCCGTGTTCCTGGTCGGCCGCGGCGTGATCCAGAACTTCGCGCCCTATCAGCAAGCCACGCTGGTCGAGCCGGTCACCTACTCGCAGCCGAAACTCGACGCCGCGGGCCAGCCGCTCAAGGACCAGGCCGGCGCGCCGCTGATGGAAGACATCACCGCAACCACCCAGACCATCGCCATGGGCCCGGTCGCGTCCCAGGAAGCGATCAAGATGCTGGGCACGAACGGCGGCGGCTTCTTCAACGCCAATTAGGCGCATCCCTACGAAAACCCGGACGCGCTGACCAACTTCGCGCAGATGGTGGCGATCTTCCTGATCCCGGCCGCGCTGTGTTTCGCTTTTGGGCGCATGGTCGGCGACATCCGCCAGGGCTGGGCCGTGTTCACGGCCATGGCGATCCTGTTCGTCACCATGACCCTGCTCGTGATGTGGGCCGAACCGCAGGCGCATCCGGCGCTGCAGGCGCTCGGCGTCGACCAGGGAGCGAGCGCGCTGCAGGCCGGCGGCAACATGGAAGGCAAGGAAACCCGCTTCGGCATGGCCGCCTCCAGCCTGTTCGTGGCCGTCACCACCGCCGCCTCCTGCGGCGCCGTCAACGCCATGCACGATTCCCTGATGCCTCTCGGCGGCCTGGCGCCGCTGGCGCTGATGCAATTCGGCGAAGTCGTGTTCGGCGGCGTTGGCTCCGGCCTGTACGGTATGCTGGTGTTCGCCGTGCTGGGCGTGTTCATCGCCGGCCTGATGATCGGCCGCACCCCGGAATACCTGGGCAAGAAGATCCAGTCCTTCGACATGAAGATGGTGTCGATCGCGATCCTGGTGACGCCGATCCTGGTCCTGGGCGGCACCGCCATCGCCGTCGCCACCAGCGCCGGCACCGCGGGCGTGGCCAATCCGGGCGCGCACGGCTTCTCGGAGATCCTGTACGCCTTCACCTCGGCCGCCAACAACAACGGCAGCGCCTTCGCCGGGCTGTCGGCCAACACGCCCTTCTACAACGTGATGCTGGCGATCGCCATGTGGTTCGGCCGCTTCGCGATGATCGTGCCGGTGCTGGCGCTGGCCGGTTCGCTGGCCGCCAAGCCGCGCCTGGCCGTCACCGCCGGCACCATGCCGACCCATGGCCCGCTGTTCGTCGGCCTGCTGATCGGCGCGGTGCTGCTCGTCGGCGTCCTGAACTACGTCCCGGCGCTGGCGCTCGGCCCGGTGGCCGAACACCTGCAACTGATGTCCACCAAATGAGTGCAAAACAAGAAGGAGCTGCGCACATGTCGCATGCCAATACAATCAGCATGTTCGATCCGAAACTGGCCGGCCCGGCCGTGATCGACTCGTTCCGCAAACTCGACCCGCGCAAGCAGTGGCGCAGCCCGGTCATGTTCGTGGTGTACGTCGGTTCCATCATCACCACGCTGTTGTGGCTGGACGCCCTGCGCGGACACGGCGGCAACCCCGCCGACGGTGCCGCAACCTCGCCCGGCTTCGTTTTCGCCATCAGCCTGTGGCTGTGGTTCACGGTGCTGTTCGCGAACTTCGCCGAAAGCCTGGCCGAAGGCCGCAGCAAGGCCCAGGCGGCCGCGCTGCGCGCCCTCAAGCAGACCGTGATGGCCAAGAAGATGAGCGCACCCCAGCACGGCACCACGTGGCTGCCCTGCCCCGCCACCGACCTGCGCAAGGGCATGTTCGTGCTGGTCGAGGCCGGCGACATCATCCCGGCCGACGCCGACGTGGTGCAGGGCGTGGCCTCGGTCGACGAATCGGCCATCACCGGCGAATCGGCGCCGGTGATCCGCGAATCCGGCGGCGACTTCTCGGCCGTCACCGGCGGCACCCGCGTGCTGTCGGACTGGCTGGTATTGAAAATCGCCGTGAATCCGGGCGAAGCCTTCATCGACCGCATGATCGCCATGGTCGAAGGCGCCAACCGTAAAAAGACGCCGAACGAGATCGCGCTGACCATCCTGCTGGTGGCGCTGACCATCGTGTTCCTGGTGGTCACGGCGACGCTGCTGCCGTTCTCGCTGTTCGCGGTGGATGCGGCCAAGGCGGCCGGCGTCGCCAGCCTGCCGATCACGGTGACGGTGCTGGTGGCGCTGCTGGTGTGCCTGATCCCGACCACCATCGGCGGCCTGCTGTCCGCCATCGGCGTGGCCGGCATGAGCCGCATGATGGGCGCCAACGTGATCGCGACCTCGGGCCGCGCGGTGGAAGCCGCCGGCGACGTCGACGTGCTGCTGCTGGACAAGACCGGCACCATCACCCTCGGCAACCGCCAGGCCTCCGCCTTCCTGCCGGCGCCGGGCGTCGCCGAGCGCGAACTGGCCGAAGCCGCGCAACTGGCCTCGCTGGCCGACGAGACCCCGGAAGGCCGCAGCATCGTGGTGCTGGCCAAGCAGAAGTTCAACCTGCGTGCGCGCGAGATGGCGGAACTGAATGCCGAGTTCGTACCGTTCACGGCCCAGACCCGCATGAGCGGCGTCGACCTCGACGAACGCCCGCTGCGCAAGGGCGCGGCCGACACCATGCGCAAGTACGTGCTGGGCCTCGGCTACGACTACCCGGCCGCGGTCGGCCATGCGGTGGACGACGTGTCGCGCCGCGGCAGCACGCCGCTGGTGGTGGTCGACGGCGGCCGCGTGATGGGCGTGGTGGAATTGAAGGACATCGTCAAGGGCGGCATCAAGGAGCGCTTCGCCGAACTGCGGCGCATGGGCATCAAGACCGTGATGATCACCGGCGACAACCGCCTGACGGCGGCGGCGATCGCGGCCGAAGCCGGGGTCGACGACTTCCTGGCCGAGGCCACGCCCGAGGACAAGCTGAAGCTGATCCGCCAGTACCAGTCCGACGGGCGCCTGGTGGCGATGACCGGCGACGGCACCAACGACGCGCCGGCGCTGGCCCAGGCCGACGTCGCGGTGGCGATGAACAGCGGCACCCAGGCGGCCAAGGAAGCCGGCAACATGGTCGACCTCGATTCGAACCCGACCAAGCTGCTCGAGATCGTCGAGATCGGCAAGCAGATGCTGATGACGCGCGGCGCCCTGACCACCTTCTCGATCGCCAACGACATCGCCAAGTACTTCGCGATCATCCCGGCGGCCTTTGTCGCGACCTACCCGCAGCTGAAGGCGCTCGACGTGATGCACCTCGCCAGCCCGGGCTCGGCGATCATGTCGGCGGTGATCTTCAATGCGCTGATCATCGTGTTCCTGATCCCGCTGGCCCTGAAGGGCATCGCCTACCGCGCGATCGGCGCGGCGGCCCTCCTGCGCCGCAACATGCTGGTGTACGGCCTGGGCGGCATCCTGCTGCCGTTCGCCGGCATCAAACTGATCGACATGGCCCTCGCTGCCATGCACCTCGCTTAATTTAGGAACGCGCCATGACATCCCAATTCCGTCCCGCCCTCGTACTGCTGCTGGCACTGACCCTGCTGTGCGGCGGCGTCTATCCGCTGCTGGTGACCGGCGCCGGCAAGCTCGTCTTCCCGGCGCAGGCCGCCGGCAGCCTGATCGAAGAAGGCGGCAAGCTGCGCGGTTCCAGCCTGATCGGGCAGCCGTTCTCGTCCCCGCGCTACTTCTGGGGCCGCCCGTCGGCCACCGCGCCGATGCCCTACAATGCCGCCGGCTCCTCGGGCTCGAACCAGGGCCCGCTGAACCCGGCGCTGGTGGAGGCGGTGAAAGGCCGCATCGAGGCGCTCCATGCGGCCGACCCGGCCAACCAGGCGCCGGTGCCGGTCGACCTGGTGACCGCCTCCGCCAGCGGCCTCGATCCGGAGATCAGCCCGGCGGCCATCCTGTACCAGCTCGGGCGCGTGGCGCGCGCGCGCGGCGTCGCCCCGGCGTCCCTGCAGGAACTGGTGGGACGCCACACCCGGCAGCCGCTGCTGGGCATGTTTGGCGAGGCGCGCGTGAATGTGCTGGCATTGAACCTGGCACTGGACCGCTATTTCCCGGTACGCTGAGCACACGGTAACGACTTGCGGACATGACGATGGCAAACGAAGCACACAGGCCCGACCCCGACCAGCTGCTGGCACGGATGCGCGAACAGGAAGCGCGCGCCCGGCGCGGGCGCCTGCGCATCTATTTCGGCGCCTCGGCCGGGGTCGGCAAGACCTGGGCCATGCTGTCGGCGGCGCGCACGCTGCCGGCGGAGGCCGTGCTCGCGGGCGTGGTCGAGACCCATGGCCGGCGCGAGACCGCCGCCCTGCTCGACGGCTTGCCGCAACTGCCGCCCAAGCAGGTCGGCTACCGCGGCAAGACCCTGCCCGAGTTCGACATCGACGGCGCCCTGGCCGCCGGCGCGCCCCTGGTGCTGGTGGACGAACTGGCGCATTCCAACGTGCCCGGTTCGCGCCACCGCAAGCGCTGGCAGGATGTCGAGGACCTGCTGGCGGCCGGCATCGACGTCTGGACCACGGTCAACGTGCAGCACCTGGAAAGCCTGAACGACGTGGTCGGCGGCATCACCGGCATCCGGGTCGCCGAAACCGTGCCGGACACGGTGTTCGACCGCGCCGACGAAGTGGTGCTGGTCGATTTGCCGGCCGACGAGCTGCTGGCGCGCCTGAAATCGGGCCGGGTCTACCAGGGACCGCAGGCCGACCGCGCCGCCGGCAACTTCTTCCGCAAGGGGAACCTGATCGCGCTGCGCGAGCTGGCCCTGCGCCGTACCGCCGACCGCGTCGAGGGCGACGTGCGCGCCTGGCGCGTGGAGCAGTCGGTCGACACGCTGTGGAAGACCGGCGCCGCGCTGCTGGCCTGCGTCGGCCCGGGTGCGGACGCCGAACAGGTGGTGCGCAGCAGCGCACGCCTGGCCGGCCAGCTGGGGGCGCGCTGGCATGCGGTGTACGTGGAAACCCCGCCGCTGCAGCGCCTGCCGACGGCGCGCCGCCAACAGATCCTCGACAACCTGCGCCTGGCCGAAAAGCTGGGCGCCGCCACCGCGGTCCTGCCCGGGACCGACGTGGCGGCCGAGCTGGCGCGCTATGCCGGCAGCCGCAACCTGTCGCGCCTGGTGCTGGGCCGGCCTGCCCCGGGCGCGGCCTGGAAGCCGTGGCAGGCCTGGCGCCCCGCACTGGCGCAGCGCCTGGCACAATTGGCGCCGGGAGCCGACCTGCTCGAGATCGCGGCCGCCGCGGTGCCGGCGCGCGCCTTGCGGGAGCGGGGCGCCGCCCGTCCTGCCGGCCCGCAACCGGCGTCGGATCGGACCCACCTGCCGCACTACCTGCTCGGCGCCGGCGCCAGCCTGGCCGCCGGCCTGCTCGGCTGGCTGCTCGACGACTGGCTCGACCTGGCCAACATCGCCATGCTGTTCATGCTGGTGGTGCTGGGCGTGGCCTACCGCTGCGGGCGCGGCCCCTCGGTGCTGGCCACCTGCATCAGCGTGGGCACGCTCGACTTCGTGTTCGTGGCGCCGCGCTTCTCGTTCGCCGTCTCCGATTTCCAGTACGTGGTGACCTTCGGCGTGATGCTGGCAGTGGGCCTGATCACCGGCCACCTGACCGCGCTGCTGCGCTTCCAGGCCCAGGCGGCGCGCCAGCGCGAGCGGCGCTGGCATGCGCTGTACGAGTTCGCCAGCGGCCTGTCGGGCGCGCTGCAGCCGGAGCAGGTGCTGGACGCCACCCGCGAATTCGTGGCGCAGGCGTTCCGCGCGCGCGCCACGCTGCTGTTGCCGGACGCCGCGGGCCGCCTGCAGCCGCCGTCGGATACGGTCTCCGACGGTCCCCTGCCCGAAGCCGGCACCGCGCAATGGGCCTTCGACCATGCGCAGCCGGCCGGGCTGGGCACCGACACCCTGCCGGCCAGCCCGCTGTTCTACCTGCCGCTGGTGGCGCCGATGCGCACCCGCGGCGTGCTGGCCCTGCTGCCGCCGGCGGCGTCCGACGGCGACTGGATGGCGGTGCCGGAACAGCGCCAGCAGCTCGACACCTTCGCCACGCTGACCGCGATCGCGCTCGAGCGCGTGCACTACATCGAGGTGGCCCAGGGCGCGCTGGTCGACATGGAATCCGAACGCCTGCGCAACTCGCTGCTGGCGGCGCTCGGGCACGACCTGCGCACGCCGCTGACGCTGCTGGTCGGGCTGTCGGAAACGCTGGCCGCCTCGCGCCCGCCGCTGTCCAGCCAGCAGGCCGACCTGGCCGCCACCCTCAAGAGCGAAGCGCTGCGCATGAACACGCTGGTCACCAACCTGCTCGACATGGCGCGCATCCAGAGCGGCGGCGTGCACCTGCACCTGGAATGGCAGTCGATCGAGGAAGTGGTCGGCAGCGCGCTGCGCGCCAGCGGCGCCGTGCTGGCCGGGCACACGATCGAGACGCATGTTCCGCCGGACCTGCCGCTGGTGCGCTTCGACGCCCCGCTGCTGGAACGCGTGCTGTGCAACGTGCTGGAAAACGCCGCCAAGTACACGCCGCCGGGCAGCCGGGTCGTGCTCGACGCGCGCGTGCGCGGCGAGGCGCTGCAGCTGCGCGTGACCGACAACGGACCGGGCCTGCCGCCGGGGCGCGAGGAAGCGATCTTCGACAAGTTCACGCGCGGCCAAGCGGAATCCAGCACCCCGGGCGTGGGCCTGGGACTGGCGATCTGCCGCGCGATCGTGAACGCGCACGGCGGCGCCATCCACGCGGAGCAGGCCCCGGAAGGCGGCGCCCGCATCGTGATCGCGCTGCCGCGCGGCGAACCGCCGGCCCTGCCCGACCTCGACGCCGACCATAGCGCAGACTTGAACACAGACATCGACACCCGCGCGGAGCCGCACCATGAATGAACAACAGAAGCCGGTCGCCCTGCTGGTCGAGGACGAAGCCCAGATCCGCCGTTTCGTGCGCGAGGCACTGGAGGACGAAGGCTGGCAGGTGATCGAGGCCGCCAATTGCCGCCAGGGCCTGATGGCCGCCGGCACCCGCCAGCCCGACCTGGTGGTGCTCGACCTCGGCCTGCCCGACGGCGACGGCGTCGCCCTCATCGCCGACCTGCGCCAGTGGTCGCGCGCCGCCGTCATCGT
This sequence comes from Burkholderiaceae bacterium, assembly GCA_022701635.1. Lineage (GTDB taxonomy): Bacteria > Pseudomonadota > Gammaproteobacteria > Burkholderiales > Burkholderiaceae_D > Telluria > Telluria phyllosphaerae. The sequence continues at coordinate 12,044 of JAKOOD010000130.1, forward strand.
GCTGTCGGCGCGCACGCTGGAATCGGAAAAGGTGCGTGCGCTCGACGCCGGCGCCGACGACTACCTGACCAAGCCCTTCGGCGTGGCCGAGCTGATGGCGCGCGTGCGCTCGGCCCTGCGCCGCCAGCGGCGCGTGCAGGCCCCCGAGGAGAATGGCAGCGTGGTGCGCTTCGGCACGGTCGCGATCGACCTGCAGGGCCATGGCGTCACCCGCGACGGCCACGGCGTGCGCCTGGCGCCGCTTGAGTACAAGCTGCTGTCCGCGCTGGCGCGCAATGCCGGACGCGTGGTCAGCAACCCGCAACTGCTGCGCGAAGTGTGGGGCCAGCAGTCCGTCAACAGTCCCCACTACCTGCGCATCTACATGGGCCACCTGCGGCGCAAGCTGGAGGACGACCCGGCGCAGCCGAAGTACCTGATCACCGAGACCGGCGTGGGCTACCGGCTGGCGATCCCCGTCTAGATTTTCCCCAAGCAGTCAAAAACCGGTTGCGCCGCGAGGCGCGGGACCGGCTCATCCCGAAGAAAGAGAAAACACATGAAACACCTCATCGCCACCACCCTGTTCGTCCTTGCCTGTCCCGCTTTTGCGCAGGAAGCCAGCCCGGCACCGACCGGCGCCGGCGCCGACACCACGCCGGCCGCCGAAGCCGCTCCGGCGGCCGCCTCGGTCAGCTACAACCTGGGCCTGATCTCGGATTACCGCTACCGCGGCATCTCGCAGACCCGCCTGCATCCGGCCCTGCAGGGCGGCGCCGACTGGACCGACCCGGCCAGCGGCTGGTACGCCGGCACCTGGCTGTCCAGCATCACCTGGGCCAGGGATGCCGGCGGCGGCGGCCACGTCGAAGTCGACGTGTATGGCGGCAAGCGCGGCACCCTGGACAATGGCGTCAGCTACGACGTCGGCGTGCTCGGCTACGTCTACCCGGGCAATGGCCTGGGCGACGTGGCGGGCTACGTCAACGGCAATACCGGCGAGGTGTACGGCCAGCTGGGCTACGGTCCCTACTATATCAAGTACTCGAATGCGCTGACCAACCTGTTCGGCTTCGTCGACAGCCGCTACAGCAGCTACGTGGACCTGGGCGCCAACCTGGATGCCGGCAACGGCTTCACCGTGATCCTGCACGCCGGCCGCCAGCACGTCCAGCACAGCCTGAACGCCAGCTACACCGACTGGAAGCTCGGCGTCAGCAAGGCGTGGGGGCCGACCACGGTGACCCTGGCGGCGGTCGGCACCAACGCCGCCGAAGCGGCCTACACCTCGGCCGCGAACGGCAAGTTCCTGGGCCGCAAGGCGCTGGTGCTGGGCGTGGTGCGGACCTTCTGAACGGCCTGTCCGCGTTGTCCGGGGTCACCGCGCGCGGACAGTGCGGACAGTACGGACACAGTGCGCGCCGACCAGGAAGTCTTGTGAATCAATGGCTTGGAAGATGGCACAGGTCTTGCAATATCTGTTTGCAAACACCTGCCCTCAACCGAGACCATCGACCATGCCACTTCCAGTACGCGTCCTCGCCTGCCTGATCCTGAGCGCCGCCGGCGCCGCCCACGCCGCCGACGGCTTCACTTTCTCCGTCCCGCCCGGCCCGCACGCGGTCGGGCTCAAGGTCGTCCAGCAGTACGACCGCGCGCGCAGCTACAAGGCCGAGATCGACCTGGCCACCGGCGAGCCGGTGAGAGGCGAGCGCACCCGTCCGGTGCAGACGCTGGTCTGGTACCCGGCGGCGCGCGGCGGCAAGCCGGTCACCTACCGCGACTACCTGGACACGGTGCCGAGCGAAGACGAGTTCACGCGCAGCCCGGCGGACATCCAACGCATGACCACCGAACGCATCGACGGCAACGCCGCCGGCCACCGCGAGGCGCTGCTGCGCGACATCGCCCGGCCACAGCTGGCGGTGCGCGACGCGCTTCCCGAAGCTGGCAAGTTTCCGGTCGTGATCTATGCGCCCAGCTACTCGTCCTACGCCATCGAGAACACCGATTTGTGCGAGCTGCTGGCCAGCCACGGCTACATCGTGCTGTCCAGCCCTTCGCTGGGTGCGCACACGCGCGCGATGACGACCGACATCGAAGGCGTGGAAGCGCAGGCCGCCGACATCTCCTTCCTGATCGGCTACGCGGCGACGCTGCCGCAGGCCGATACCGCCAAGGTGGCGGCGGTCGGCTTCAGCTGGGGCGGCCTCGCGAACGTGTTCGCCGCGGCCAAGGATGCGCGCATCAAGGCCCTGGTCAGCCTGGACGGCTCGATCCGCAGCTTTCCCAAGCTGGTCGACGGCGGCAAGGAAGCGGCGCCTTACGTGACGCCGGCGCGGGTGGCGCTGCCGATGCTGTTCGTCGGCTCGCGGCCGAGGACGATGGAAGCCCTGAACCGCTCGGAGAACATGCGCACCGATTATTCGTTCATGAACCAGATGACGTATTCGGACGTGTATATCGTGTCGATGCTGCCGATGAAGCATCCGGACTTTGCCTCGTATGCCTTGCGCATGATGGCGGACAAGGAGTTCAGCGATTTCGGCGACTACAGCCGCGACGAGGTCAACCTGCAGCACAGCTGGGCCGCGCGCTACACCCTGCGTTTCCTGGACGCCTACCTGAAAGGCGACAGCAGCGGCCTCGCCTTCCTCAACAACACCCCGGCCGCCAACCAGGTGCCGGCGCACACCATGCTCACCGACATCCGGCGCCACAAAGGTAGCGTGCCGCCGACCAAAGAAAGCTTCGTGCGCAGCCTGGCGGCCGCCGGCTTCGACAAGGCGATTCCCGAATATGCGCGCTTCATCGCCCGGAACCCGGGGTTCAAGCTGGACGAGGATGCGTTGTACGGCTGGGGCGCCGAGCTGGCGCAGGTCGGACGTCCGGCGCAGGCGCGCGAGATCTTCCGCCTCGGCGCCCACCTGTATCCGAACAAGAGCTTCATGCATGACGGCCTGGGCGAGATGCAGGCCAAGACCGGCCAGGCTGCCGAGGCGCTGGCCAGCTACCGCCGCGTGCTGGAACTCGAGCCGAAGAACGCCGACGCGCTCAGGTACGTGAAGGAACACGGCACGGCGGCCCCGGGCGCTTCGGCACCCTGAGCGCTGCCACGGTAAACATCAATGCCCGGCCACCTGCACCGATGCGGTGTTGCGGCCGGCGTGCTTGGATGCGTACAGGGCCGCGTCGGCGCCCTGTGCTAGCGTGGCCTGCTCCGGGTGGGCGCTCCAGGCGAAGCCGATGCTGGCGGTGACCGGCAGCTGCTTGCCGTCGATCTCGAACGGCGCCTGCATCGCTTCCAGCAGCTTGTCGCCGATGCGGCGGCATTCGAGCGGCGAGCCGACCTGCTCGAGCACGATCACGAATTCGTCGCCGGCCAGGCGCGCCACGGTGTCGGTGACGCGCACGGCGGCATTCAGGCGGCGCCCGAATTCGCGCAGCACGGCGTCGCCGCCGGCGTGGCCGAGGCGGTCGTTGATCTGCTTGAAATGGTCGACGTCGAGGTAGGCCAGGGCCAGCGGCATGGCGCTGCGGCGCGCGCGCGCGATCGCCTGGACCAGGCGCTCTTCGTAGCTGCGGCGGTTGGGCAGGCCGGTCAGGTGGTCGGAATGGGCCAGCGCATGCAGCTGGCGCTCGTATTCGCGCGACGAGGTGGCATCGGTCGACAGCACGTAGATGCCATGCACCTTGCCGTCGCGCAGGTGCGGCAGGTAGGTCGTGCTGATGACGCGCTTGCGGCCGCGCCGCTCTTCCTCGATCTCGAGATAGGAGCCGTGACCGGACAGGCAGCGCTCCAGCGCCGCCCGGCGCGGCGCATAAAAGACCTCGCCCATCGCTTCGGGGATGGTCTTGCCGACCATGGTCTCGCTGCGCACGCCGAACCATTCGCGGTAGCGGTCGTTGGCGAAGCGGTAGCGCAGGCCGGTATCGAGGTAGGCGATCAGGGCCGGCACGTTGTCGGCGATGGTGCGCAGGCGTTCCTCGCTTTCGAGCGCCAGCGTACGCGAGGCATACAGCTCGCTGACATCCTTCAGGGCAACCACCGCGCCCAGCATCTCGCCGCCGGCGCCCTTCAACGGGCGGCCGCTGACCAGCACGCGGCGCGGCACGGTACCGCCACAGCCCACCACCATCGGCTGGTCCTGCACCCGTTCGCCGCGCAGCGCGCGCACCAGCGGCAGTTCGTCGACCTTCATCGGGGTCACGCCGTCTTCGCAGAACACTTCGTAATGGGCGACCCAGTCATTCATGGGCACGCCGTCGAGGCCGTTGAATTCCCGCGCTTCGCGGTTGCACACGTTCAGCTTGCCGTCCGAGTCGCAGGCGATCACGCCGACGTCCACCGACTCCAGCACCGCATCCAGCAAGGCCTGCTTCTGGCGCAGCGCCTGTTTGGTCGCCTGGCGCTGCTGTATTTCCTGCTCGAGCGCGTGATTCTTCTCGTGCAGCTCGCGCGTGCGCTCTTCGACGCGGCGTTCCAGCCGGGCATTCACTTCGATCAGCTCATGGCGGGCGGCGTCGCGCGCGGCCACCAGCACGCTGCGATTCAGTTCGTCCTGCACCAGTTGGGCCAGGTCGCGCAGCATGCGGCGGGCGGCATCGTCCAGCATGCGCGGGCGGGTATCGACGATGCACAGGGTGCCGAGCGGCTGGCCGTCCAGGCTGCGCACCGGCTGGCCGGCGTAGAACCGCACGTGGGGGGCGCCCGTCACCAGCGGGTTGGCCGCAAAGCGCTCGTCGAGCCGGGTATCCGGCACCACCAGCATGTCGTCCAGCGCCACCGCGTGGCTGCAAAAGGCGATCGAGCGCGCCGTCCCGGGCGCGTCCATGCCGATGCAGGACTTGAACCACTGACGGTCGGTGTCGACCAGCGAGACGAGCGCGATCGGCACGCCGAAGGCGGCGGCCGCCAGGCGTGTGAAACGGTCGAAACGTTCTTCCCCTGGGCTATCGAGGATGTTCAGGCGGTGCAATGCCGAGATACGTTCTTGTTCTGCGAGTTCTTGTTGGCTGAGCATTAACAATCCTTGCCGCGGTGGGCTAAGAAAGAACCGGCAGCGTTGTGGCCGGATGAAGCTGGGGTAGCGAGAGCGCGGTGGTATCGGCGCGAAGCACAGCTGGATGTGCCGATTCTAGCCGAACTGGAGTAAATAGTGCATTACAACCACAATCATTGCATTATAGAAATATTTTATTACCAGTAAAAACGTTTGTGCGTCAACAACCGGATAATCCGGCTGCCTCCAGTAGGGATGCGGTCTCCCGCTATGCGGCATGTCCAGACTCCATTGTGACGCCAATACATTACCTGGCTGTAAAAGAGTGAAGCGTGTGTCGCGCTGGCACCACAGCATCCGAGTTGCAGTTGTCTTTTCATTATGTGTGTCATTTAACCGTCCAGGGCGCGTTCGCCTCGTAAGGTAGAGGCTTCTCATGAAAGGACGGCCATGGACCTCTACCAGCAGTACCCCATTCGGCTGCGCATCAACGACCAGGACCGGGATTTCGAAGTCGAATCCTGGGTCACCCTGCTCGACCTGCTGCGCGAACGGGCCGGATTGACCGGCACCAAGAAAGGCTGCGACCACGGACAATGTGGTGCCTGCACCGTGCTGGTCGACGGCAAGCGCGTGAATTCCTGCCTGACCTTGGCCGTCATGCAGAACGGCCATGAAGTGACCACGATCGAAGGCATGGCGAAAGGCGACGAGCTGCATCCGCTGCAGCAGGCCTTCATCGAACAGGATGCCTTCCAGTGCGGTTACTGTACCCCGGGGCAGATCTGTTCGGCCGCCGGCCTGATCGCCGAAGGCCAGGCGAAAACGGTGGACGACGTGCGCGAACTGATGAGCGGCAACCTGTGCCGCTGCGGTGCCTATCCGCAGATCCGCCAGGCCGTGTGCAAGGTGATGAAGATCGAAGAAGGCAAGCCGGGCGCGGCGTCCGGTGCCGATGGATTGACAACCGGACCGGTGCTCGTATGAATCCATTCGCCTTTGCCCAAGCCCAGAACATCGATGCCGCCCTGCCCCTCCTCGCGCCGGACGGCGCGCGCCCGGTGGCCGGCGGCACCAACCTGCTCGACCTGATGAAGGAAGGCGTGATGACGCCTTCCAGCCTGGTCGACATCAACCCGCTCGAGCATGCGGGCCTCGACGTCATCGAAGAACACGAAGGTGGCCTGCGCCTCGGCGCGCTGGCGCGCAATGCCGCCACGGCCTACCACGACACCGTGCGCAGCCGCTACCCGCTGCTGTCGGCCGCCATGCTGTCCGCCGCCTCGCCGCAGCTGCGCAACATGGCGAGCAACGGCGGCAACCTGCTGCAGCGTACCCGCTGCGTCTATTTCTACGATGTCGGCACGCCCTGCAACAAGCGCGAACCGGGCACCGGCTGCCCGGCCAAGAACGGCATCAACCGCCAGCTGGCCATCCTCGGCACCAGCGAGCAATGCATCGCCACGCATCCGTCCGACATGTGCGTGGCGCTGCGCGCGCTCGACGCCACGGTGCACGTCAGGTCAAGCAGCGGCGGCGAACGCGCGATCCCGTTCGCCGAGTTCCACCGCCTGCCCGGCGACACGCCGCACATCGACACCAACCTGCAGCCGGGTGAGCTGATCACCTACATCACGCTGCCCGATGCCGCGCGCTTCGTCGATCATTCGGCCTACGTCAAGGTACGCGACCGCCTGTCGTATGCGTTCGCGCTGGTGTCGGTGGCCGCCGCGCTCGACCTGGACGGCGACACCATCCGCGCCGCCCGCATCGCCGTCGGCGGCGTCGCCCACAAGCCGTGGCGCGTGGAGGAAGCGGAACAGCAGCTGGTCGGCAAGACCGCCGGCGAGGCCGTCTTCGAGGCCGCCGCCGACCGCATCCTGCAGGGTGCGCGCGGCTATGGCCAGAACGCGTTCAAGCTGACGCTGGCGAAGAACGCCATCGTGCAGGCCTTGAACACCGCCGTGCGCGGCACCGAGTTTGCAAAGAGAGGTACAGAATGACCGACCTGATTCCCGAACTGCGCACCCCAGTCGCCCCCGAGGGCACCGGCCGCGTACGCACCGGCATGGCCGTGTCGCGCGTGGACGGCCACGCCAAGGTGACCGGCGCCGCCCAGTATGCGGCCGAACACGCTGCGCCCGACCTGGCCTACGGCGTGGTCGTCAGCGGCACCGCCACCAAGGGCCGCATCAAGAGCATCGACATTGGCGCGGCCCTGGCCGCGCCCGGCGTGATCGACGTGATCACACACGAGAACCGGCCCAAGATGCGCTCCAACGACCTGGCCTTCAAGGACATGACGGCACCCGCCGGCTCGCCCTTCCGCCCGCTGTTCAGCGACCGCATCTTCTACAGCGGCCAGCCGATCGCGCTGGTGATCGGCGAGACCTTCGAGGCGGCGCGCCACGCGGCGGCCCTGGTAACGGCCACCTACGACATCGAAGAGCACGACACCAACCTGCTGGACAGCCTGCACAAGGCCTACAAACCGCGCCCGCTGAAGGCCGGCTTCACGCCCCCAAGCTCGAAGGGCGACGGCGAAAAGGCCTGGGACGCGGCGGCGGTCAAGATCGAATCCGAGTTCTACCACGGCGTCGAGCACCACAACCCGATGGAGATGTTCGCCTCCACCGTGGTCTACGGCGAAGACGGCCACCTGACCATCTACGACAAGAACCAGAGTTCGCAGAACTGCCGCTGGTACGTGTCGCATGCCTTCGGCCTGTCCAAGGACAAGGTCACGGTACGCAACCCCTACGTGGGCGGCGCCTTCGGCTCCGGCCTGCGTCCGCAATACCAGCTGCCGCTGGCGGTGATGGCGGCACTCAAGCTGAAGCGCTCGGTGCGGGTGGTCCTGACGCGCCAGCAGATGTTCAGCTTCGGCCACCGTCCCGAGACCTGGCAGAAGATCAAGCTGGGCGCTTCCCCGGACGGCAAGCTGCAGGCCATCTGGCACGAGGCGCTGCAGGAAACCTCGCGCCTCGAGGACTACGTCGAAGTGATCGTCAACTGGTCGGGCCAGCTGTACGCCTGCGACAACATCAAGCTGGGCTACAAGGTGATCGGCCAGGACCGCCACAGCCCGATCGACATGCGCGCCCCGGGCGCCGCCCACGGCGTGCACGCGCTCGAGGTGGCGATGGACGAAATGGCGTACGAGCTCAAGATGGACCCGCTCGAACTGCGCCTCAAGAACTACGCCGAGGTGAATCCGCTCGACGACAAGCCCTACTCGACCAAGGAACTGCGCCAGTGCTACCTGCAGGGCGCGGAACGCTTCGGCTGGAAAGACCGCCCGCTCGAGCCGCGCTCGATGCGCGACGGCGAGGAGCTGATCGGCTGGGGCATGGCGACCGGCATCTGGGATTCGCTGGTGATGGTGGCGCGCGTCTCGGCGGTGCTGCATGCCGACGGACGCCTGGTGGTGTCCAGCGCGGCATCGGACATCGGCACCGGTACCTATACCGTGATGGCGATGGTCGCCGCCGAACAACTCGGCCTGCCGCTCGAACGCGTGACCTTCCAGCTGGGTGACTCCACCCTGCCGCTGGCGCCGATCGAAGGCGGTTCCTCGCACATGGCCACCGTCGGCGGCGGCGTGCACGGCGCCTGCGACAAGCTCAAGACCACGCTGCTGAAGATGGCGCAATCGCAAAAGGATTCGATCTTCAAGGGCATGAAGGCCAAGGACGTCGAGTTCAACGACGGCAAGATCCACCTGCGCGGCCAGCCCGACAACGGCATCGAACTGTCCGCCCTGCTGGCCCAGGCCGGCAAGGACAAGGTCGAGGAAAAATTCCTGATGACCCCGCAGATGCTGAAGCAGCGCAAGTACGTGCGCGCGGTCCACTCGGCGGTGTTCGTGGAGGTGCGCGTCAACGAAAAGCTCGGCATCGTGCGCGTCACGCGCGTGGTCGACGCGGTGGCGGCCGGCCGCATCATCAACGCCAAGACCGCCACCAGCCAGATCATCGGCGGCGTGGTCTGGGGCATCAGCCAGGCGCTGCACGAGGAAAGCTTCACCGACCATCGCCTGGGCCGCTTCATGAACCACAACTTTGCGGAATACCATGTGGCGGTCAATGCGGATATCCACGACATCGATGTGATTTTCGTCGACGAGGACGACCGCGTGGTCAGCAAGCAGCTGGGTGCCAAGGGCGTCGGCGAGATCGGCATCGTCGGCACCGCCGCGGCGGTGGCGAATGCGATCTTCCATGCGACCGGCCAGCGGCTGCGCAGCACGCCGATGACGCCGGACAAGATCCTGCTGGGGGATCATGAAGTGCCGGTGGGCCAGCGTCGTTAACAGGCCTTCGTCGCCCCTGCCCAGGCAGGGGCGACGTGCAACTGCCAGCGCCCACCTGCGGCGCATGGCTTTTACCTGAATTTACACCCACCCCGATTCCCTCCAACACGCACTCTGGCGACAATAAGCCATCCAGCCACCGCCGCGTCGACACCATGCTCGTCACCTCCGATCCCCTGCTCTGGGAAACCCTGCTGCGCCACCCGCTCGCCGCTCGCCGCGGCATCGCCCCGCGCGAGCTGATCGACTTCATCGGACGCCATCAAGCAGTCACCGGCAAGGCCATCGTGGCGCGCCCCGCCCGTCCGGATACCGCCTTGGACCAGGACCTCGACGCCGCCCTGGCCGGCCTACCCGGCGCCGTCCTGCGCCATCTCGCACCCTGCCTGCTGGGCGTGTTCGTGATGGAAGGCACCGGCGCCTCGGCGGTCAGCAGCGTGGTCGCCGGGCCTGAAGGCGAGCTGATCGGCGCCTTCGTGGCCATCGATGCCGGCGCCTTTGCCGGCGTCACCGCCAACGGCTGGTTCGAGCGGCGCGAGAACATGCCGTTCGAGGCAGCCGACGGCCTGCGCCTGGAAGCGCGCATCGCCGACGCCGCCGGCGACGACCGCGTCGCCGCCCTGCAGTTCGTGCTGCTGCACGAGTTCGGCCACGTGCTGGCCGCCATCAAGGCGCTGGCGCCGATGTGGTGGCGCCCCGGCCACGGCGCATCTGCCTACCCGCTGCTCGACCTGTGCTGGCAGGCGGCGCCGGACGGCCGCTTCACGCCGCGCGCCGGCCACGATTTCTCGCTGCGTGGCGAACTGGTCTACTACGGCGCGCCGCGCCTGTCGCTGCGCGACGCCGAAGCGGCCTACGCCGCGCTCGGCCACACCGGCTTTCCGACCCTGTACGCGGCCACCAGCGTGCATGAAGACATCGCCGACAGCTTCGCAGGCTACGTCCACGTGCGCCTGATGGGACGCCCGCTGGAACACCGCCTGCTGCGCGACGGCGTGCCCGCCTCCACGGCGGCCTCGTACTGGCGCAGTCCGCACGGCGAGGCCCGCGCCGCGCTGTTCGACGCCATGCTGGAGGCGCCGGCCTACTGAGGCGTGGCGCTGACGCCGCGATGCGCTAAGATGGGGCATCGTGTCTTCCAGGGCATTCCCATGCCGAAACTCGAAATCCTCGTGCGCCCCCCCGCGCGTCCGCGCCCGGACAGCCCGCGCCTGCTGCTGGTGCATGGCATCTGCGTCGGCGCCTGGGTCTGGGAACAGCACTTCATGCCCTACCTGGCCGACGCCGGCTTCGAAGTGCACGCCGTGAGCCTGCGCGGCCATGGCGGCAGCGAGGGCCGCGAACGCCTCAACGACTGGCACCTGGCCGACTACACCGAAGACCTGCGCCGGACCGCGGCCGGCCTGGTCGACAGACCGCTGGTGGTGATCGGCCACTCGCTCGGCGGCGCCGTGCTGCAGGACTGGATCCGCACCGGCGGCAAGCCGGCCGGCGCGGCGCTGCTGGCATCGGTGCCGCCCTGGGGCCTGGCGTATTCCGCCTGGCGCATGCTGCTGTCCGCGCCCGACCTGTTCCAGCAGTTGCTGCGCCTGGACGGCAAGAGCGCCGCCGGCCTCGATCCGGCCATCATGCGCCGCAACCTGTTCTCCGA
>JAKOOD010000160.1 GCA_022701635.1 Burkholderiaceae bacterium
GGGCTTCCGCCCAGCAGAAGAACATTCATGATCGATATAGGTCAAGGAAACGATCACAGGCTACCGTCCATGCGACCCGGCTGGAAGGAATGGTTTCGTCGTTGGATATGATCTTTTTGTTAAAACACTGGGCGCATATCGATGTGCGGGAAATGCAGGAAAATCTGCGCATGGCGGATCAGTCCTGCAGCATGCCGAGCTCAAGGGGCTAGCGGGAAGATATATAAAGAGGTAAGGGAGCCGAGCTCCATTCAGGCCTTGTTGGCTGACACTGGATCAACCTCTGTCGATGCGGAGTTCATCGCTCCGTCAGCATTGGGAAGTGTGCGTATAGGCTGGATCTGCACTGCGCAGGATGCAGCCAGCAAGAACGTATTTCTTTCCATTGAAGCGCCATGACGAGGTTGCCACTTTGACGGCATTGTGTGCAACCAGTTCCAGGTCGTGATAACCCTTGGTACGGTGATTCAGCACGCGGACTTCATCGCTCCCGGCATTGAAAACGATCCGATAGCTAATTTTTCCTTTGTGTCGGTAAGCGGTGACAAACCAGTATCTGAACAAATGCGCGCCATAGAATACGTGGCAATAGGGTGTGAGGGCTGGGCGTACGAAATAATCCGGCAGTCCATCGTCATTCAGCTGGATTCCCTGTGCCGAAAACAGATCGGCCACAGGCACGTGTTCGCCTCCGTCTTTCACCATGCACGCTTCAAGCTGGCGTGCATCATCCGGCTCGTCTTTAATGATCAGGTCGATGACGCCTTGGGGCAGCCTGACGTTCCGGGCTAATTCGGATTCGGTATCGGAAGCAAGCAAGACTTGCGCTGACGCCAGGCCAGAAAAACTGGTCATCAGGGATAAAAGCAGAACTGATGGGCTCAGAACGTCTTTTGAATTCCCTGTCTTCATTATTCAGACGGCAGAAGTCACGCGCCTACGCAACTGAAGAATGGCCTCGGCATTGGAACCGGAAAAACACCGGTCCGCCGCCTCCAGCAACGGCAGCCAGGCGTACTGGACATGCTCGCGCGGCGCCAGCACGACCGGGATGTCGCGCGGGACGCAGACCGAAAAGACGTGCTCGGTGTTGTGGGTGATGCCGGGCGCATAGCGGTGGCGCCAGGTCTCGTAGATCTCGTAGATGTTGGACAGCTGCCAGTCGTGCAGCTTGATGCGTTCGCCGTCGGCGACGATGCCGGTTTCCTCGAACAGCTCGCGGGTTGCGGTCTGATGCAGCGGTTCTTCGAGCGCGTCGAGCGAGCCGGTGACCGATTGCCAGAAGCCGGGACGGTCGGCGCGTTCGATCAGCAGGACGTCCAGGTCGGCGGTGTGGATGACGACCAGAACGGATTCGGGGATCTTGTAAGCCATGGTCAGCATTGTAGCGCTGAAAGCGTCGTCCCCGCGGAGGCGGGGACCCATGCTGAGCTGAACGAAGCCATCAACATCGGCGACTTCGAAAACGCAGTATGGGTCCCCGCCTGCGCGGGGACGACGGTTTAACAGCTAACGACGGTTTAACAGATAACGACGGTTTTGAAGCTCACCAAGACCGCGCTTACGCCACTTTCGGCTGCTCGCCACGCAGACGGATATGCAGCTCCTTCAGCTGCTTCTCGTCCACTTCCGACGGCGCATTGGTCAGCAGATCCTGTGCGCGCTGGGTTTTCGGGAAGGCGATCACGTCGCGGATCGAGGTCGAGCCGGTCATCAGCGTGATCAGGCGGTCCAGGCCGAAGGCCAGGCCACCGTGCGGCGGCGCGCCGTATTGCAGGGCGTCAAGCAGGAAGCCGAACTTCAGCTGGGCTTCTTCGGCGTCGATCTTCAGCGCGCGGAACACCTTGCTCTGGACTTCTTCGCGGTGGATACGGATCGAGCCGCCGCCCAGTTCCCAGCCGTTCAAGACCATGTCGTAGGCCTTGGCGATGCAGGCGCCCGGGTTGGTCACGAGCATGTCTTCGTGGCCGTCCTTCGGTGCGGTGAACGGGTGGTGGGTCGCGGTCCAGCGGTCGGCTTCGTCGTCGTACTCGAACATCGGGAAGTCGATCACCCACAGCGGCGACCAGACCTCGTCGAACAGGCCGGCCTTCTTGCCGAATTCCGAGTGGCCGATCTTCACGCGCAGCGCGCCCATGGCGTCGTTGACGACCTTCGCCTTGTCGGCACCGAAGAAGATCAGGTCGCCGTCTTCGGCGCCGGTCAGCGTCAGGATCTGGGCCAGCACGTCGTCCGACAGGTTCTTCACGATCGGCGACTGCAGGCCGTCACGGCCTTTTGCCTTCTCGTTGACCTTGATGTAGGCCAGGCCCTTGGCGCCGTAGATGGCGACGAACTGGGTGTAGGCGTCGATTTCCGAACGCGGCATCGAACCGCCCTGCGGCACGCGCAGGCCGACCACGCGGCCGCCGACCATGTTGGCGGCGCTGTTGAAGACCTTGAACTCGACGGTCTTCATCAGGTCGGTCAGTTCGGTGAACTGCAGCTTGACGCGCATGTCCGGCTTGTCCGAACCGTAGGAGCCCATGGCGGTGGCGAAATCCATCACCGGGAACGGGTTCGGCAGGTCGATGCCGGCGGCGTTCTTGAAGACGACACGCATCATGTCTTCGAACAGGTCACGGATTTCCTGCTCGGTCAGGAACGAGGTTTCGCAGTCGATCTGGGTGAATTCCGGCTGGCGGTCGGCGCGCAGGTCTTCGTCGCGGAAGCACTTGGTGATCTGGTAGTAGCGGTCGAAGTTGGCGACCATCAGCAGCTGCTTGAACAGTTGCGGCGACTGCGGCAGCGCAAAGAACGTGCCCGGGTTGACGCGCGACGGCACCAGGTAGTCGCGGGCGCCTTCCGGGGTCGACTTGCCCAGCATCGGGGTTTCGATGTCGATGAAGCCCAGGTTGTCCAGGTACTTGCGCACTTCCATCGCCACTTTGTAGCGCAGGCGCAGGTTGTGCTGCATCTGGTCGCGGCGCAGGTCGAGCACGCGGTGGGTCAGGCGGGTGGTTTCCGACAGGTTCTCGTCGTCCAGCTGGAACGGCACCGGCACCGAAGCGTTCAGCACTTCGAGTTGGGTGGTGTTGATCTCGATCTTGCCCGACTTCAGGTTGGCGTTGGCGGTGCCTTCCAGGCGGTTCACGACGGTGCCGGTGATGCGCAGGCAGTACTCGTTGCGCACGTGCTCGGCGCCCTTGAAGACGTCGGCATTGTCCGGATGGCACACCACCTGCACCAGGCCCTCACGGTCGCGCAGGTCGATGAAGATCACACCGCCGTGGTCGCGGCGGCGGTGCACCCAGCCGCACAGGCTGACGGTTTGGCCCAGCAGTTCCTCGGTGACGAGGCCGCAGTAGTGAGTACGCATGGAGGACATAGTTTTTCGATCCAGGTTGGTTATTCGGTCGCCCGCTTCGCAGGCATTTGATTCGGTTTGATTCTTCTAGTTTTTTATTTCCAGGGCCGCCGCATTCACCGGGACGGCAGCGGCCGGCGTCAAGTCCGGCGGCGCCACGACACCCATCGACACGATGTACTTCAGCGCCGCGTCGACGCTCATGTCCAGTTCGACCACCCGGCTGCGTTCCAGCATCAGGAAGAAGCCGGAGGTCGGGTTCGGCGTGGTCGGCACGTACACGCTCACGTAATCGCCCACCAGGTGGTTCTTGACGTCGCCGCCAGGCACGCCGGTGAGGAAGCCGATCGTGTACGAATTCTCGTGCGGATACGGGATCAGCACCGCTTTGCGGAAGGCATTGCCCGAGGACGAGAACAGCGTGTCCGACACCTGCTTGACGCTGCCGTAGATCGAGTTGACCACCGGGATGCGCTGCAGCAGGCGCTCCCACAGGCGCACCACGTAGTTGCCGACCAGGTTGTTGGTCAGCAGGCCGGTCAGGAATACGACCACCAGCGTGATGATCGCACCGAGGCCGGGGATGTGGGTGCGCGGTTGCCACTGCTGGGGCACCAGCAACAGCGACTGGTCGAGCGTGCCGATCACCAGGTTCAGGACCCAGAGGGTAATCGCCAGCGGGACCAGGACCAGCAGGCCGGTAATGAAATATTTACGCATCGCGGTCGTGTCGTCTCTCGCTGCCGGCTCAGCTGCCGCCACTGTCCTTGGCCGGCGCCGGTGCGGCTGCGGGCGCCGCAGCCGGCGCTTCCTTGGCGGCCGCCGTGCCGCCCTCGGCGGGCGCCGATGGTACCGTCCCGGTCGCCGGTGCGCTGCCACCGCGGAAGTCGGTCACGTACCAGCCGGTGCCCTTGAGCTGGAACCCGGCGGCCGTCACCTGCTTCTTGAACGATGACTTGCCGCAGTGCGGGCAAACGGTCAGAACCGGATCGGCAATCTTTTGCAGTACATCTTTGGCAAAACCGCATTCATCGCAGCGGTAGGCGTAAATCGGCATCTGAATACTCCGCAAAAATCATCAAAACCCTGAATTATAAAGCTTTTGCAGAGGAAGTTGCCTTTTGCGGCAGCCTGGGTGGCGCCAATGCGTTTTAGACAAGTGCTGCATTCATGCAACAGTGTTGTTTTTCATCACAGCCGTATGCGGTTGCGTTTGCCGTTCATCAACTTACCTGTTTAAATAACACCTCTCAGCTGATTCAGCTGAACCAAGAAACAGAAGTTTGCGCAGCCGGCCATGCCGGTGCGCCGCAAAGCCATAAAAGAACGACTTCAAATCGGGCCCGCCATGCGGGCCTTTCTTTTTTTCCGCCTCAAGCAATGTGCCAGTTGGTCATGATGTGCATCGCTGCCGCGTACAGTGCCGCCGCACTGGCGACGCACACCACGACCGTCATCAGGCGATTCATGCGACGCTGGGCCTTCAGCACTTCCGCCAACAACTCGCTGATGTCGGCCACCGGATGGGCCTTGCGGTCCAGCACCTGGTGCGCCAGGCGCGGCAATTGCGGGAAGATCTGGGCAAAGCGCGGCGCCTCGGCCTTCAGGCGCTCGACCATGCCGCGCCAGCCGACCTGCTCGGCCATCCAGCGCTCCAGGTAGGGTTTTGCGGTCTTCCACAGGTCCAGGTCCGGATCGAGCTGGCGGCCCAGGCCTTCGATGTTGAGCATGGTCTTTTGCAGCAGCACCAGCTGCGGCTGCACTTCGACGTTGAAACGGCGCGAGGTCTGGAACAGGCGCAGCAGCACCTGGCCAAAGGAAATGTCTTTTAGCGGACGGTCGAAGATCGGCTCGCAGGTGGCGCGCACCGCCGCTTCCAGCTCGTCGACGCGGGTGTCGCGCGGGGCCCAGCCGGATTCGATATGGGCTTCGGCCACCCGCTTGTAGTCGCGCCGGAAGAAGGCCAGGAAGTTCTGTGACAGGTAGTCCTTGTCGAAATCGTTCAAGGTGCCGACGATGCCGAAGTCGAGCGCGATATAGCGCCCGAAGGTCGCTTCGTCGATCGAGACCAGGATGTTGCCCGGGTGCATATCCGCATGGAAAAAGCCATCACGGAAGACCTGGGTGAAGAAAATCTCGACGCCGTCGCTCGACAGCTTTTTGAGGTCGACGCCGGCGGCGGCCAGGCGGTCGATCTGCGAGATCGGGATGCCGTTCATGCGCTCCATCACGATCACGTTGCTGGTGCAGTAATCCCAGTGCATTTCCGGCACCATCAGCAGGTTCGAGTTGGCGAAATTGCGGCGCAGCTGGCTGGCGTTCGCCGCCTCGCGCATCAAATCGAGCTCGTCGTGCAGGTATTTGTCGAACTCGGCGACGACTTCGCGCGGCTTCAGGCGGCGGCTGTCCGGCCACACCCGTTCGATCAGGCGGGCCGCCGTCTGCATCAGCGCCAGGTCTTCGCCGATGGTGGCGTTCATACCCGGACGCAGCACCTTCACCGCCACCTGCCTGCCGTCCTTCAGCGTGGCAAAGTGCACCTGTGCGATCGAGGCCGAGGCCACCGGGGTATGTTCGAAGGTGGCGAACAGTTCGTCCGGATGGGCGCCCAGCGAGCGCGTGATCTGGGCGATCGCCTGCTCGGACGGGAACGGCGGCACGCGGTCCTGCAGCAGCGACAGCTCGGCCACGATATCCGGCGGCATCAGGTCGGGCCGGGTCGAGAGCACCTGGCCGAACTTGACGAAGATCGGCCCCAGTTCTTCCAGCGCCAGGCGCAGGCGGATCGCGCGCGGCGACGTGATCCGGCGCCAGAAAAAGACGGTATTCAGCAGGCGCGTGGTGCGCGGCACGCGCAACCCGGACATGGCGATCTCATCCAGTCCGTAACGGGTGGCAACGGTCAGGATTTTCAGCAGGCGCAGGAATTTCAGGATCATCAGGAATTCGACTTCGGTTCGGGGAGCAGTGGCACGGCCGCGGGAGCGGGCAGCGCCGGGGGCGCGGAAGCGGCATTGCGCTGTGCCAGCTTCTGGTCCAGTTGTTGTTCGAGCTTGGCGATGCGCTTGGCGCTGCGCTCGACGTCGTCACGCAGGCGGCTGACGTCGGCGGCAAAGCCGTCGACATGGTTCGGGCGCATCACCACGCGTTTTTCTTCCAGCAGGAATTCGGCCACGTTCTCGGCCAGGCGCCGTCCGGCCGAGGTGGCGGCGCCAAAGGCACCGCGCGCACCGCCGACCAGGCGCACCGCGCCGATCGGACCGATGAGGCGCTCGAGGTCGTGCTCGGCATCCCAGCGCAGGCCTTTCGACAACTGCGAAATCGTGTTGGCGAACTCGGCGTCGCCATCGATGCGCACGTAGGAAAAGGCGCGCTCGCTGTTCTGCAGGATCAGCGGCAGGTCGCTCAGCTTGACGTGGATCGTGACGCCCGGCACGTCGTCGGCCTCGGCGGTCTCGAGCATGCCATCGCGCGCCACCCGCATGCACAGGCGCAGGTGACCGCTCAGTTGCTCGATGCTGATGCAGGCGGTCTTGCCGGCAAAGCGCATCAAGGCGTCGCGCGCCCAGGCTTCCTGGGCCAGCAGGTGGTTGATGGTGGCGACGGCGGGAGCGCTCAAATGGGGAGTCAGGGACATGGCTTCATATCTACAAAAGAAAAACCGCCCGGGATGCGGGCGGTTTCGATCTTACCAGTTCACCGGAGCACAAACCCGGCAGCACGAACGGCGCGCACCGGGTTCGGCAAAATAAAGTCAGGTGATTTGCTGGATACCGGCCAACACCCAGCCGCCATTCCCGTTCAGGGGCTTGGCCAGGTTCCACACTTCGACGAACGGCTCGGCCGGCGCGTTCGGCGCATTGCGCATCATGCCGTTGAACTGCACGCTCGCCAGGTAGTCGCGTTCGGTGGTTTCGATGCCGAGCAGTTGGGCATCGATCGAGACCACGTCGGTGAAGTCGGCATTGCCGCCGCGTTCCTGGATCTGCATCGACAGCTCGGCATAGACTTCAGGCGAGGTGAATTCGCGCAGGTCGGCGGTGTCGCCGCGGTCCCACGAGGCCTGCATGCGGATGAACGAGGATTTGGCATGGCGCAGGAAGGCATCGGTGTCGAAGCCGGCCGGCACGCCCCATTGCTGGTGAGCATTGCCGCCCTTGTCGAGCGAGAGGCCGCCGCTGGCGCCGCCGAGCGGGTAGCCGGGCTGGGCATTGTCCTGGTACGCATCGCGCTGGTAGCCGTTGTTCAGGCCGGAACCGATTTCCGGCGTGCTCGTGGCCGGCACCGGCGTCTGGTCGTAGCCGGAGAAGGTCGGCGCAGCCGGGGTCGACTTGCGGCGGAACATGCGCACGATGAACATCACGGCCAGGGCCAGCAGCACGATCATCAGGATCGACGACAGCATGCTGGCGGCGGCACCGCCGATGCCCAGGTGCGAGAACAGGGCGCCCAGGCCGAGGCCGAGCAGCGCACCGCCCAGGATGCCCTTCCACATGCTAGGACGCTGCTGCGGCACTTGCGGACGCGGTGCGGCGGCGGCCGGCGGCACGGCCTGGCGCTGCGGTTGTTGATAGGACGGCGCGGGCGCCGGCGCCGGGGCGCGCATCTGGCGCACCGATTGCGACTGGCGGCCGAACGAGCGGCCGCCGCCGACCGGGCGCGCGAACGCCTCGGCCACCGACGACAAGGCCGTCACCGCGATTAACATGCTGGCCAGGAATTTTTTCATGGTCATACCCTCAGAATTTGATACCGGTGTGTAATGCGGCCACACCCGCCGTCAGGTTGAAATACTGCACCCGATCCAGTCCTGCCGTTTCCATCATCGATTTCAGCGTGTCCTGGTCGGGATGCATGCGGATCGATTCGGCCAGGTAGCGGTAGCT
>JAKOOD010000163.1 GCA_022701635.1 Burkholderiaceae bacterium
GATCGACGAACACCTTCACGCCGTGCGATTCGAAGATATTGTCCTCGCCTGCCGGCTCGTCGACGTATTCCAGCTTGTAGGCCAGGCCGGAGCAGCCCGTGGTGCGCACACCGAAACGCAAGCCGACACCCTTGCCCCGGCGTTCGAGGTAACGGCTGATGTGACGGGCGGCTTTTTCGGTCAGGGTGATTGCCATTCTTTTGTTCTCCAGCTTAATTCAACGCTACGGTTTGCTGCATCGTAGGGCGGGCTCCCCGAGCCCACCCTACGAATTACGCCTGTTCGGTGGCGTGCTTGGTCTTGTAGTCGGCCACGGCCGCCTTGATCGCGTCCTCTGCCAGGATCGAGCAGTGGATCTTCACCGGCGGCAGCGCCAGCTCTTCGGCGATCTGGGTGTTCTTGATGGCCAGCGCCTCGTCCAGCGACTTGCCCTTGACCCATTCGGTGACCAGCGAGCTCGACGCGATCGCCGAACCGCAGCCGTAGGTCTTGAACTTCGCGTCTTCGATGACGCCGGCTTCGTTGACCTTGATCTGCAGCTTCATGACGTCGCCGCAGGCCGGGGCGCCGACCATGCCGGTGCCGACGTCGTCGGCGTTCTTGTCGAAGGCGCCGACGTTGCGCGGGTTTTCGTAGTGGTCGAGGACTTTATCGGAATATGCCATGGTGGTTCTCCTAGAATTCGTATGCGGTGATTAGTGTGCAGCCCATTGGATCGAATTCAGGTCGATCCCTTCCTTGTGCATGTCCCACAGCGGCGACAGTTCGCGCAGCTTGCCGACTTTCGACTTCAGCAGCTCGACCGCGAAGTCGATGTCTTCCTCGGTCGTGAAGCGGCCGATGGTGAAGCGGATCGAGCTGTGCGCCAGTTCGTCGCTGCGGCCCAGGGCGCGCAGCACGTACGACGGTTCCAGCGAGGCCGAGGTGCAGGCCGAACCCGACGACACGGCGAGATCCTTGACCGCCATGATCAGCGACTCGCCTTCGACGAAGTTGAACGAAACGTTCAGGTTGTGCGGCACGCGGTTTTCCATATCACCGTTGACGTAGACCTCTTCGATCTCCATCAAGCCCTTGGCCAGGCGGTCGCGCAGTGCCTTGGTCTTTGCCAGTTCGGTGTCCATCTCTTCGCGGGCGATGCGGAAGGCTTCGCCCATGCCGACGATCTGGTGCGGTGCCAGCGTGCCCGAACGCAGGCCGCGCTCGTGGCCGCCGCCGTGCATCTGCGCTTCCAGGCGCACGCGCGGCTTGCGGCGCACGTACAGGGCGCCGATGCCCTTCGGACCGTAGGTCTTGTGCGCGCTGAAGCTCATCAGGTCGACTTTCAGCTCGGCCAGGTTGATGTGGACCTTGCCGGTGGCCTGGGCCGCGTCGCTGTGGAAGATGATGCCCTTCGAGCGGCACAGTTCGCCGATTTCCTTGATCGGCTGGACCACGCCGATCTCGTTATTCACCAGCATCACCGAGACCAGGATGGTGTCCGGGCGCATCGCGGCTTCCAGCTGCTCGAGGGTGATCAGGCCGTTTTCCTGCGGTTCGAGGTAGGTCGCTTCGAAACCTTCGCGCTCGAGTTCGCGCACGGTGTCCAGCACGGCCTTGTGCTCGGTCTTGACGGTGATGAGGTGCTTGCCCTTCGACTGGTAGAAGTGGGCGGCACCCTTGATCGCCAGGTTGTTCGATTCGGTGGCGCCGGAGGTCCAGATGATCTCGCGCGGGTCGGCGCCGACCAGGGCCGCGACGTTGGCGCGCGCTTCCTCGACCGCCGCCTCGGCGCTCCAGCCGTAGGCGTGGCTGCGCGAGGCCGGATTGCCGAACTGCTCGCGCAGGAACGGAATCATCTTGTCGGCGACGCGTGGATCGATCGGCGTGGTGGCCGAATAGTCCATGTAGATCGGGAAATGCGGCGCAGTCACGAAGCTCTGCTCGATTTTTTTGTCCAAAGGCGCGTTCATCAGTTCACTCCAGTTTGCTCTTCAGTTTTGTCCGACGGCGGCGTGGCGGTGCATCACCACGACGTTCTGTTCTTTGTGTTCTTTCAGCTTTTGCTGTTCGACCAGGTCATGCAGGGTCACCGAATCGAGATAGTCCACCATCTTGGCGTTGAGCGTGGCCCACAGCTCGTGGGTCATGCAGCGCGTGCCGGCGGCGGCATCCGCGCCGTGGCAGTTTTCCTTGCCGCCGCACTGGGTCGCATCGAGCGGCTCGTCGACGGCGATGATGATGTCGGCCACGGTCACCTTTTCGGCACTGCGCGCCAGGCTGTAGCCGCCGCCGGGACCGCGCACCGACTCGACGATCTCGTGCCGGCGCAGCTTGCCGAACAGCTGCTCCAGGTAGGACAGCGAAATGGCCTGGCGCTGGCTGATGCCCGACAGCGTGACCGGACCGTTGCCCTGGCGCAGGGCAAGATCGATCATCGCAGTTACAGCAAAACGGCCTTTGGTGGTCAGACGCATCACAACCCCGGTTTGGTTTCCATACAAGTGTTAAAATCTTGCTTCTTTTCAACCGCTCAGCTTGCAATGTCTTGTGGACATCGAGATAAAAACCTGATTAGTTGATTGATTTAGTCAAGTATAGCGCATTCGGCGGTGTTTGTCTTGGCGCGCCCAAAATGCAAAACGGCCCGATCCATGGCTGACCGGGCCGCATGCGCAGGGCACGATACCCTGCTCCCTACATCTGTTTACTCACGCAAACCTCAAGTGCGTGCATCTGTTGCGCGGCGCCGCCGCGCCAGGCCCAGCATGCCGAGGCCGCCGGCCAGCATCGCCAGGCTGCCCGGTTCCGGCACCTCGGCCGCGGCGGCACCGATCGAGAGATTGTCGACCACCACGTCATACCCGGTCCAGCCGTAGAAATAGCCCGGCACGTAGGTCGTGAAGGCGATCTCGTCGACGCTGGCCAGGACGTCGGCGAAGCTGCGGTCCGGCGGCAGGGCCGGCACGCCACCGGTTTCGGTATCGTCGATGCCGTAGCCGCCCCAGCCACCCGGCAGCGCGGTCGATGCGGTATCGCCGATGGTCACCTCGAAATGCTGCCAGCCCATGCCGGCGCCGATCGTGCCCAGGTTGTACCAGACGCTGGTATAAGGCATGCCCTGGTAGGGATTGTCGTAATCGCGCAGCTCGACCACCAGGTTGCGCGTCACTTCCTGTCCGGTGCCCCAGTAGATGATCGAGTTGGCCAGGATGTCGATGCCGAGCGTGACCGAGGGCGAGGCGCCGTAGTTGCCGACGAAGGCCGGATTCGTGGTGTTCGACCAGGTCATGCCGAAGGTCTCCGGATTGATCGTGTGCAGCGCCGGCGAGCCGTAGGAAGAATCGATCCAGGCACCGGCCTCGCCGTCGTAGGCCGGCTGGTTGTCCCAGCCCTGCAACCCATGCGAAAAGTCGACGGTGGTGCCTGCGTGTGCCGTCGACAGGGCGGACAGGAGAGTGAGTGCGAACCCGGCAAATGCTGTCTTCATGTGTTCCTCGTGGATGGTGGATGGATGCACAGGCTGCCCGTGGCGGCGACCGGCTTCCCCATGCTGCGAGGGCGTGTACTTAGTGTCAATTAATCAAATGCACTAGATTTCACAAACTTGTCTGCGAATTATTGCTGCATGTCTTAACTTGTAATTTGCACAACAATGTGGCGGCTCTTGCCCAGGCCCGGGGCGGCCGCGCACGGCGGGGGTGCGCGTCAATCCTTGCGTAGCAGCTGCATCGGACCGAACAGCCGGTGCATGCCTTCATGGCCGATGAAGCTGAGGTTGTACGGGTGCTCGGCCTGGATCTTGGGAAAAACCTCGCTTTCCGGCACTTTTTTCAGTTGCTCGGCGATCTTGCCCCACAAGACCAGGGTCGGCTTGTCGCGGCACGCGGCCAGGGCCGCGAACACCGCCTGCTGGAACGGCACCCAGGCGCGCGCATCGACCACCGGCGCCACGTGCTTGCGGAACACCAGCGAGGCATTCAGCAGCAGGAAGCCCTGGCCGAGCAACTTGTCCTGCAGTTCGGCCAGGGTCTGGATCGCGCCGCCCGCACGCGCCGCCTTGGCGACCGGCG
>JAKOOD010000168.1 GCA_022701635.1 Burkholderiaceae bacterium
GTGCTGGCGATCTACGTCGGCTACCACGTGGTCTGGACGGTCACCCCCGCGCTGCACACGCCGCTGATGGCGGTGACGAACGCGGTGTCGGCCATCATCATCGTCGGTGCCATGCTGGCGGCCGGGCTCACCGAGGGCCTCACCGGGCAGATCGCCGGCACGCTGGCCGTCGCGCTGGCGGCGGTGAACGTGTTCGGCGGCTTCCTGGTCACCCAGCGCATGCTGGAAATGTTCAAGAAGAAGGAACCGAAAACGGTCGCCAAGGCCGGCGCCGGTGCCGGCGTTCCGGATGCCGCCAAGGCCAGGGAGGCGGCATGAATGCGATCAGCATGAACCTGGTCACCCTGTTCTACCTGGTGGCTTCGGTGTGCTTCATCCAGGCCTTGAAGGGCTTGTCGTCGCCGTCGACGGCGCGCGTCGGCAACGTGTTCGGCATGAGCGGGATGGCGATTGCGGTAGTGGCCACGATCGCCCTGATGCTCAAGCTGCGCGAGCAGCTGAACAGCGGCGGCATGGGATTTGGACTGGTGCTGCTGGGCGTGGTGGTCGGCGGCGGTATCGGCGCCGTGGCCGCGCGCCGGGTCGAGATGACCAAGATGCCGGAGCTGGTGGCGGCCATGCACTCGCTGATCGGCTTGGCCGCGGTGTGCATCGCGATCGCCGCCGTGTCCGAACCGTGGGCCTTCAACATCGCCGCGCGCGGCGCGGCGCTGCCCTTCGGTAACCGGCTCGAACTCTTCATCGGCACCTTCGTCGGTGCGGTGACGTTTTCCGGTTCCGTGATCGCCTTCGGCAAGCTGGCCGGCAAATACAAGTTCCGCCTGTTCCAGGGCGCGCCGGTGCGCTATCCGGGCCAGCACCTCATCAACCTGCTGGTGGCGATCGCCATCGTCGCACTGGGACTGATGTTCTGCTTTTCAAGTGGCGCCACGCCGGCGTGGACGCCGTTCATCATCATGGCCGCATTGGCCTTCGCGCTGGGCGTGCTGATCATCATCCCGATCGGCGGCGCCGACATGCCGGTGGTGGTGTCGATGTTGAACTCCTACTCCGGCTGGGCGGCGGCCGGCATCGGCTTCTCGCTGAACAATTCGATGCTGATCATCGCCGGCTCGCTGGTGGGCTCGAGCGGCGCGATCCTGTCGTACATCATGTGCAAGGCGATGAACCGCTCCTTCTTCAACGTGATCCTGGGCGGCTTCGGCGGCGAAGCGGCCAGCACCGGCGGCGCGGGAGCACAGGAACAGCGTCCGGTCAAATCCGGCTCGGCCGAAGACGCCGCCTTCATTCTGCAGAACGCGGAAAGCGTGATCATCGTGCCCGGCTACGGCCTGGCGGTGGCGCGCGCCCAGCACACGGTGAAGGAACTGGTCGACAAGCTGACCGGACACGGCGTCACCGTGCGCTACGCGATCCACCCGGTGGCCGGGCGCATGCCGGGCCACATGAACGTGCTGCTGGCCGAAGCCGAGGTGCCCTACGACCAGGTGGCGGAAATGGAAGACATCAACGGCGAATTCGGCCAGACCGACGTGGTGCTGGTGCTGGGCGCGAACGACGTGGTGAACCCGGCGGCCAAGGACCCGACATCGCCGATCGCCGGGATGCCGATCCTGGAAGCCTATAAAGCCAGGAGCATCATCGTCAACAAGCGCTCGATGGCGTCGGGGTATGCGGGGCTGGACAACGACCTGTTCTATCAGCCGAACACGATGATGGTGTTCGGTGATGCGAAGAAGGTCATTGAATCGATGGTCAAAGCGGTGGAGTAAGCGGCAAAGTGGCGGGTGGCTGAATGCGTGGACGGCTCTGCCGTCCACGCATTCAACGCCGCCCGAACATCATGAACTCGGCCAGCAGCATGCGCGCCGGCTTGACCGTGTCCAGCGCCGCCAGCGCCAGCCCGAACAGCGCTTGCTGCGGCCCGGTGTCCGCGAACACGCGCGCCATGGTATCGGTGGCGCGGATCACCATTCCGCGGTCGCGGTCGCGCGCCGTGGTGAACTGCGCGATCGCGGACTGGCCGCCATCGTCGGTCAACGAGCGTGCCAGCAATCTCGCCAGCACGGCCGCATCGCGCAGGCCCAGGTTCAGGCCCTGGCCCGCCACCGGATGCAGGGTCTGGGCCGCATTCCCGATCGCCACCGTGCGCGCGGTCGCGCGCGGGTCGGCATTCAGGCCGAGCGGAAAGGCGGCACGCTCCGACACCCGGGTAAAGCTGCCGAGCCGTTCGCCGAAGGCCTGGCCCAGCGCGCGCAGGAAGTCGTCGGCGCCGAGGTCGAGCAGCTGCTGCGCGCGTTCCGGCCGCACGCACCACACCAGCGCGTACTGGTGCCCGTCCGCGCCGTCCTGCGGCAGCAGCGCCAGCGGGCCTTCGTCGGTAAAACGCTCGAAGGCACGGTGCGGGATCGGCGCGCTGGCCGACACGCGCGCGATCACCGCGGTCTGGCCGTAATCGTGCGAGCGCGCCGCCGCGGCCTGCTCGCCGAACACGCCGCCTTCGGCCTGCACCGCCACCTTGGCGTGCAAGGCGCGGCCATCGTCCAGCTGCAGTACCACGCCATCCGCGCGCTCGTCGAGCGCGGTCACGCGCAGCGGCCGCAGCACCTGCACGCCGGCGCGTTCGCAGGCGCGCGACAGCGCATCGACCACGTCGCCGTAGCGCGCCACGTAGCCCAGCGCTTCCAGGCCATGTTCGCCGCGGTCCATCATGCTGCGGCCCAGGTGGCCGCGGCGCGACACGTGGATTGCATGGATGGCCGTGGCCGATGACGCCATGCCGGGCCAGGCGCCGACGTCCTGCAGCAGCAGGCGGCTGCCCCAGGCCAGCGCGATCGAGCGTGGGTCCGAGATCGCCTGGCCCAGTGATTTGCCGTCGATGAGCGCGATGCGCTCGCCGCCCACCCCGCGCGCCGCCATCAGCGCCGCCAGCGCCATGCCCACCGGGCCGGCGCCGCAGATCGCCACGTCGACGTCCAACCGCCCATCCGACTGCGCCCCATCCATCTTCACGTCATCCGTCATGCCTGTCCTTTGCCAACCAGCGCTTCGATTTCGGCCACCGCCTTGGGCGCGGCGCCGGTCAGGATGCGATGGCCTGCATCCGTCACGACCACGTCATCCTCGATGCGGATGCCGATGTTCCAGAATTGTTCGGGCACGCCTTCGCCCGGGCGTACGTAGATGCCCGGTTCCACCGTCAGCGTCATGCCGGGCACCAGCGGGCGCGACGGCTTGCCGGGCGCCGCCAGGTCGCGGTAGCTGCCGACGTCGTGCACGTCCATGCCGAGCCAATGGCCGGTGCCGTGCATGTAGAAGGGAACGTGGGCCTTGTCGGCGATCGCATCCTCGGCGTTGGCGTAGCGCGCGCGGTCGATCAGGCCCAGGTCCAGCATGCCTTCGGTCAGTACGTGCAGCGCCGCCTCGTGGAAGGCGCTGTACGGCTGGCCGGGCGCGATCGCCCCCAACGCCGCATCCTGCGCCGCCAGCACCAGTTCGTACAAGGCGCGCTGCGGCGGCGTGAAGCGGCCATTCAGCGGGAAGGTGCGGGTGATGTCGGACGCGTAGCCATCCAGCTCGCAGCCGGCGTCGATCAGCACCAGTTCGCCGTCCTGCATGCGCCGGTCGTTGGCGCTGTAGTGCAGTATGCAGGCGTTCGGGCCGGACGCGACGATCGAGGTGTAGGCCGGGAACTGGGCGCCGTTGCGGCGGAATTCATACAGCAGTTCCGCTTCCAGCTCGTACTCGGCCATGCCGGGGCGGGCGGCGCGCATGGCGCGCGCATGCGCCTGGCCCGAGACCAGGCCGGCGCGCAGCATGATCGCCTGTTCCTCCTGGTCTTTCACCAGGCGCATCTCGTCCAGCAGCGGCAGCAGGTGCTGGAAGCCGGCCGGTGCCGTGACGCCGCTGCGCGCTTGCGCGCGCACGGCCTTGATCCAGCCGGTCACCTGCGCGTCCAGCGCGCCGCTCGCGCCCACCGCGTAATACAGGACGGGCACGTTGGCGAGCAGCCTGGCCATCTGGGCGTCCAGCGCGTCGATCGGCCAGGCTTCGTCAAAGCCGAATTCTGCGCGCGCGGCGTCCGGGCCGTAGCGGTAGCCGTCCCAGATCTCGCGTTCCAGGTTTTTCTCGCGGCAGAACAGGATGGAACGCGCCGGCGCGTCGCCGACAGGGGCCACCAGCACCAGCACGCTTTCCGGCTCGCTAAAACCGGTCAGGTAATAGAAATAGCTGTCGTGGCGGTAGGGGTAGTCGCTGTCGCTGTTGCGCGCGACTTCGGGCGCGGTCGGCAGCACGGCCACCGCACCCGGCTGCATCTGCGCGGCCAGGCGCGCACGGCGTGCTGCATGAACGGTCATTTTTTGGCTCGGCTCGACAAAGGCGTATTCAGTTCTTCCAGCTGCTGCATGGTACCCACGTTGACCCACTGGCCGTCGTACAGTTCGCCGCCGACGCGTCCCAGCTCGATGTACTTGCGCATCAGGGGGCCGAGCTTGGCGAATTCGCCGGGCTTGATGCCGTCGAACATCTCGGGCCGGTAGACGCCGATGTTGGCGAAGTTCCACTTCGGCGTGCCCGCGTTGGACAGCGTGTACATGGTCATGCCGAAGTCGCCTTCCGGGTTGTGCCACGGGTTCGGCGTCAGGTACAGCCAGGCGATGTCGCGCTTGTCGAGCGGGTAGGGCTGGCCGACGGCGTCGATGTCCTTGAGCGCGTCCTTGCACTGTTCGAAGTCGAAGTAGGGCGCGTAGATGTCGCCCGACAGCGCGATGAAGGGCTCGTCGCCCAGCAGGTGCAGGGCGTTGGCGATGCCGCCGGCGGTTTCCAGCGGCGCCGGCTCGTGCGAATACGCGATGCGCGCGCCGTAGCGGCTGCCGTCGCCCAGCGCTTCCTCGATCATGTGGCCGAGGTGCGAGTGGTTGATCACGATGTCGGTGATCCCGGCGCGCACCAGGTTCAGCACGTGGTAGACGATCAGGGGCTTGCCGCGCACCTTGACCAGCGGTTTCGGGAGCGTGTCGGTCAGCGGGCGCATCCGCTCGCCGCGGCCGGCGGCGAAGATCATGGCTTTCATGCTGGTGGTGCCTTCAGAAGGTATAGCCGACCTGCGGACCTTTTTCCTCGAGCGTGTCGAGCAGGCGGGCCAGCGGTTTCAGTTCGATGTAGCGGTTGGCGGTCTTGCGCACGTAATCCATCACGGTCGGCAGGTCGCCCATGTAGACGTTCTTGCCGTCGCGGTAGTTCAGGCGGCAGAACAGGCCGAGGATCTTCAGGTGGCGCTGCAGGGCCATGTATTCGAAGTCGCGGTAGAAGGCGTCGATGTCCGGATTGACCGGCAGGCCGGCGCCCTTGGCGCTCTGCCAGTAGCGCACCACCCAGTCCAGCACGAATTCCTCGTCCCACTGGATGTAGGCATCGCGCAGCAGCGACGCCAGGTCGTAGGTGACCGGGCCGAACACGGCGTCCTGGAAATCCAGCACGCCCGGGTTGCCCTGGTCGAGGAACATCAGGTTGCGCGAGTGAAAATCGCGGTGCATGAACACCTGCTGCTGGGCCAGCACGTTGGCGGTGATCGCCTCGAACACTTTATCCAGCTGGGCCTGCTGGATGTCGTTCAGGGTGGCGTTCAGATGGCGCCCGACGAACCACTCCGGGAACAGGTTCATTTCGCGCAGTACGAAGGCGCGGTCGAATTCCGGCAGCACGCCCGGCTGGCTGGTCATCTGGAACTTGATCAGGGCGTCGACCGCGTCCGAGTACATGAAGGACGCGTTGTCGACGTCGAGGCGCTGCAGGTAGGTGGTGGTGCCGAGGTCGGACAGCAGCAGGAAGCCGTTGTCGACGTCGCGCGCGACGATCGCCGGCACGGTGACGCCGGCGTCGAACAGCAGGCCGGCGACGTGGATAAAGGCCGGCACGTTTTCGCGCTCGGGCGGGGCGTCCATGGCGACCAGGGTGGCGCCGAGCTTGTCCTGCAGCGCCGGCACGACGTCGAGGCGGAAGTAGCGGCGGAAGCTGGCATCGGACGAGGCGGGGCGCAGGCTCCCGGTGTCGACCAGGTCCAGGGTGCCGAGCCAGGCGCTCAGCTGGGCCAGGCGGGCATCTTTGTCAGGGGTCGAGGGAGAGGTGGAGGGCAGAGAAGACATGAAGCGTCCCGGTGATCCGGTCGGTGAGGAGTGAGCAGAAAGTGGGCCAGTGCCGCGCAGCGTCTGGGCGCACGGGGGCTGGATTGTAACGGTGAAGTTTAGAGCATGCTCCAGAGCATGGCAATCGGCAACCGTGCCGGCCGGGTGCGTAGGCCGCCACCGTTGTCGATGCGTTATCTTTGAGTCCGGTCAATCCATACCGCCGGATTACCATTGCCAGACGCACCGAATCTTGCCGGTTGTAACATTTGTATCCAGTGAAGCTTGGCGGGTCTTTTAAAATCAAAGACTTACGATCGCAGGGGCCGGCCACGAGCGGCACCGCGCTCAGGCGTTTTTGCGACCCCGGCGCGGATATTCCCATATAATAAGGAATTCATTAGCAAAAATCGCCCTCCATGGTGCAACGCGACCTTTCATGAGCTGGATCTCGGCCCTACCTTTCCCGCCACGGCGCGCCGTCGCCTTGTCCGCACTCGTCTCCGTGGCCACGGGGCCGCTGCACGCCCAAACGGCGCCCGCCGTCGCCTCCGCCTTCGCGCGGCCTGCCGTCCCTGCCGCCACGCAGGCGTCGTCTGCTGCGGCGACTTCCCGTGCCGATGAGCAAAATCTGCCGGTCACGATGATGGCCGAGGAATTCACCGGCCGTCCGGACCGCGAACTGAACCTGTACCGCAACGTCGAGATCACGCGCGGCGCCACCGGCATCACCGCCGACACCGCCTGCTACCGGCGCGTCGAAGACGAGGTCACGGCCGAAGGCAACATCAACATGTGGCGCTTCGGCGACCGCTACAAGGGCGACGCCCTGCAGCTGAACCTCGAAACCGGCAAGGGCTGGGTGCGCAATCCGGCCTACCACCTGCACCTGAACAATGCGCAAGGCACCGCCCAGCGCATCGACTTCCTGGGCGAAGACCAGGCGGTGGTGGTGGACGGGACCTACAGCACCTGCGAAGGGCCGAACCCGGCCTGGTACCTGAAATCGAGCTCGCTGCGCCTGGACCAGGGCCGCGACATCGGCACCGCCGGCAAGACCGTGGTCTACTTCAAGGACGTGCCGATCCTCGGCACCCCGGCGCTGTCGTTCTCGCTGTCCGGCGCGCGCCGTTCGGGCTGGCTGCCGCCGACCGTCGGCTTCGGTTCCGGCGCCAAGGGTTCGGCCGAGGTGATGGTCCCGTATTACTTCAACATCGCTCCCAACCGCGACCTGACCGTGTTCCCGCGCTACATCGTCGAACGCGGCCTGCAGCTGGGCGCGACCGGGCGCTACCTCGGCGAGACCGCGGCCGGCATGTACAACGGCGAGACCCACCTCGAATTCCTGCCGAACGACCGCCTGGCGCACCGCGACCGCTGGTGGATCGACACCCTGCACAGCCAGGTGCTGGCGCCGGGCTGGACCTTCGGCTGGAATGCGCACGCCGCGTCCGACAACGAATACCCGTCCGACTTTTCGCGCACCGTGGCGGCCAGCGCCGAGCGCCAGCTGCTACGCGAACTGCGCACCGATTACTTCGGCCAGTACTGGAGCCTGACCACGCGCGTGCAGAGCTACCAGGTGCTGCAGGATCCGGCCTCGCGCACCAATCCGGCGCTGACCGTGCCGCGTCCGTACGACCGCCTGCCGCAGGTGAACTTCCACACCGGCCGCTACGACGTGCTGGGCGGCTTCGACTGGTCGCTGGATGCCGAGGCGGTGCGCTTCTCGCATCCGACCGACACCACGGTGCAGGGCAACCGCGCCAACCTGGTCGGCTCGGTCAGCTATCCGATCGTGCGCCCGGGCTGGTTCTTCACGCCCAAGCTGCTGATGCACGCGACCAAGTACAGCCTCGAGAACAACTTCGACGCCGGCGGCAACAACCGCAACAACATCTCGCGGGTGCTGCCGACGGTGTCGCTGGACAGCGGCCTGGTGTTCGAGCGCGAAGCCTCGCTGTTCGGCCGCGCATCGACCCAGACCCTGGAGCCGCGCCTGTTCTACGTGCGCACGCCGTACAAGGACCAGAGCGCCATCCCGAACTTCGATACCGCTGTCGCCGGCTTCAACTACGCCCAGCTGTTCACCGAAAACCGCTTCGTCGGCGCCGACAAGGTGTCGGACGCCAACCAGCTGACCGCGGCCCTGGTGTCGCGCTTCATCGAGTCGAGCGGCATCGAGCGCATGCGCCTGGTGGTCGGCAACCGCTACTATTTCAGCGATCCGCGCGTGCGCCTGGATCCGACCGAAAAGCCGAACGTGACCCGTTCGGACGCGCTGCTGGCCGCATCCGGCCGCATTTCCGAGTCCTGGAGCTTCGACAGCGGCGTACAATACGATGCGCAGGCACGCAGCCTGTACAGCATGAACTACGGCGCGCAGTGGAGTCCGGCGCCGATGAAGGTGCTCAATGCCGAGTACCGTTACCAGCGCGACACCGTCACCACCTCCAGCGGCTTCCGCAACGTCGACGTGTCGGGCCAGTGGCCGCTGTCGGACCGCTGGTACGGTGTCACCCGGGTCAGCTATTCGATGCGCGACCGCAAGCTGCTCGAGAGCCTCATCGGGCTCGAGTACAAGGCCGACTGCTGGGTGTTCCGCGTCGGTGCCCAGCGCTTCGTGACCGCAGCCCAGACGACGTCGACGCCGGTCTTCTTCCAGCTCGAGCTGAGTGGCCTGTCGGGTCTCGGCCTGGGCAACAATCCGCTCGAGACGTTCAAAAAGAGCATTCCGGGCTACACCCGGCTGAACTCCAACGTAGGCCGCCCCTGAACGGGGCTATGGACAACTAGAACCCTGAATGAGTGCTTCCCTGACTATGCGTACCACCCAAATCAAGCTGGCGGCAGCCCTGCTGTGCGCCATCGCGGCCAACGATGTCCTGGCCCAGGCCGCCAAGCCTGCCGCCAAACCGGCCGCCGCCGCCGCACCCGCCGCCAAGCCCTCGACCGGAGCGCCGACCACCGGCTTCCTGCCGCCGGCGGCCAGCAACGCCAACGTGATCGACTCGGTCTACGTGATCGTCAACGACGAAGTCATCACCAATCGCGAAGTCGACCGCCGCATCAACGAATACACCCAGCGCGCGCGTGCCGCCAGCATGCAGCTGCCGGCGCCGGACGACCTGCGCCGCCAGGCCGTCGAAGCCATGATCAGCGAACGCGCCCAGCTGCAGCTGGCCAAGGAAATGGGCGTGCGCGTGTCCGATACCGAACTCGACCGCGCCATCGGCCGCATCGCCGAAAGCCAGAAGATGAGCGTGCAGGAACTGCGCAACCAGGCGGAAAAGGAAGGCATGAGCTATGCCGCCTTCCGCGACCAGATCCGCAACGAGATCATGATGAGCCGCCTGACCGACCACGAGGTCGACAGCAAGATCCAGGTATCGGAAGCGGAAATCGACACCTACCTGGCCGCCGAAAAGGCCGCCGCCGCCGATCGCGTCGAGATGGACATCGCCCAGATCATGGTGCGTATCCCGGAAAACGCCTCGCCGGAACAGATCGCCGCCCGCAAGGCACGCGCCGACGAGGTCGCGCGCCAGCTGCGTACCGGTGCCGACTTCGCCAAGATGGCCGCCACCTATTCCGACGCGCCGGACGCGCTGAAGGGCGGCGCGATCGGCTGGCGCGACCCGGCATCCCTGCCGACCCCGATTTCCAACGAACTGCGCAAGCTGAAGCCGGGCCAGTCGACCCAGGTCATCCGCGCCAACTTCGGCTTCCTGATCCTGAAGCTGAACGACGTGCGCAAGCAGGCGGCCGCGGAGCAGGCGCAGGGCCCGGCCGCGGTGACCCAGACCCATGCCCGCCACATCATGCTGAAAGTGACGCCGACCCTGACCGAAGCCGACGCCCGCAAGCGCCTGGCCGAGTACAAGGCGAAAATCGACAGCAAGCAGGCCACCATGGAAGACCTGGCGCGCCAGTTCTCCCAGGACAGCTCGGCGGCCAAGGGCGGCGACATGGGCTGGCTGGAGCCGGAAGACACCGTGCCGGAACTCACGGCCGCGATGGATGCGCTGCAGCCGGGCCAGGTATCGGACGTGGTCAAGTCGCCGTTCGGCCTGCACATCGTGCAAGTTATCGAGCGCAAGACCCAGGACAGCGCCAAGGACCGCGAACGCACCGCCGCACGCCAGGTGCTGACCGAGCGCAAGCGCGGCGAAGCGCTGGAAGACTGGGCGCGCCAGGTGCGCGATCGCGCCTACGTCGAGTTCCGCGAGGATAAGTAAGCGCATGGCTACGCCAGCATCGCGTCCTTCGCTGGCGCTCACGGTCGGCGAACCGGCCGGCATCGGCCCGGACATCTCGATCCGCGCCGCCTGGGCGCTGCGCCACCAGGCGCGCTGCGTGCTGGTCGGCGACGCCGCCTTCCTCTCGCTCACGGCCAGCCTGATCGATCCGGCGATCCGCCTGTCGGCGATCTCGACGCTGGCGCTGCGCCACAGCGGCCTGC
>JAKOOD010000185.1 GCA_022701635.1 Burkholderiaceae bacterium
CATCCGGATACCTGTGGCTCAGCATGGGGTAAATGGTGCAATGGGCTATTTACCGCCTCCGCAGGAACGATGGGCTAACGATCTTTGCTTGACCGGCGGTTGTCAATCTGCCACAGCGGCATCGAAAAAATATCTTTCCAAGTGGAACTTTGTATTGGCCGTGGTTTTATAATTAATGCATCGCCTGTTTCAGCCCTTGCATGATGGAATATCACCAGTCTTCGCAGATTCCCACCCTGTCGTACGTCGAAAACGAAGACCATCCGGTGTTCGGCACCCTGGTCGAGCAGATCCTGCATCTGCTGAATTCGAAGCTGGTGTTTTCCGACGTCATCATCCACCAGAACAGCCCCTTGATGCTGCGCCAGCCGAAGGGGCTGGTGGCGGTGACCGATTCGCCGATCACCCGCGAAGAACTGGAAGAATTCTTCGACGTCATCGAGCCGAATTGGGCCGAGCGCATCGCCGACCGCGCCTTCGACCGCTCGATCGACCTGCACACGGCGCGTATCCGCGCCAACTGCTTCAGCTTCCAGGGCAAGAAACGCCTCGGCTGCGTGATCCGGCGCTTTCCCAAGGAGCCGCTTGGGCTGCATGAGCTCGGGCTGCACGCCGACGAACTCGAATTCGCGCGCCTGACCAGCGGCCTGGTCCTGATCATCGGCGACACCTGCCAGGGCAAGTCGACCACGATCGCGTCGATGCTCGACGAGATCAACAAGCGGCGCTCGGGCCACATCATCACCATCGAAGACCCGGTCGAGACCCTGATCCCGCAGCGCAAATGCATCATCACCCAGCGCGAGGTCGGCCTCGACGGCGACGTCGAGAGCTATTACCTCGGTGCACTGGATGCCCTGCGCGAACGGCCCGACGTGATCGTGATCGGCGAGATCCGCGACGCCCAGACCGCCCAGGAGGCACTGGCCCTGGCCGAGTCCGGCCCGCTGGTGCTGGCCACGCTGCACGCGCGCTCGACCGAGCTCGGGCTGCAAAAGATGCTGCGCCTGCTGGGCAATTCCGACGCCCAGGGCCAGGCGCTGGCGCATGCGCTGCGCGGCGTGCTGTGCCAGGCATTGCTGCCGTCGAAGCAGGGCAACCGGTATCACCTCGCGACGGAATGCCTGAGCCTCAATCCGGCGGTGGCGGCGATGATCGAGCAGGGCGACCTGGGCGCCATCCGCACCCACATGAATACCGGCCATGCCCCCGGCTGCCATACGATGAACAGCGTGCTGGAAGCGCTGCTGGCGGCGCACAAGGTGGGCGTCGACGATGCGCGCGCGGCCACCACGGATCGGATTGGATTCGCTGAAATGGTGTAAGGGAAATAGCCCTCCGGTAGCCCTTAAAGGTACGCTCCATGGTGCTTCACCACTTTTCTTGATGCCTTCGCGCTGGCGCAATACCGGTGCCTGTCACGTGCCGCAACATCTGCCGGGTGTGCGCCAGAACACGGCACCGTTCGCGCATGCCTTCAAGAAAAGGAGATGCGTGCAATGTGCGGAATCAGTGGGATTGTCAACAAGAACGCCTCGGCCGTGAGTCCCGGCGCGATCAAGAGTATCAACGACCTGATCGCCCACCGTGGCCCGGACGACGAAGGTTTTTTCCTTGGCGGGCACTTTGCACTCGGGCACCGGCGCCTGTCGATCCTCGACCTGTCGCCGGACGGGCACCAGCCGATGCACTACCAGGACAGGTACGTCATCACCTTCAACGGCGAGATCTACAATTACCTCGAGATCCGCGAGGAATTGCTGCAGGACGGCTACCGCTTCGTGTCGAAGACCGACACCGAAGTCATCCTCTGCGCCTACGACAAATGGGGGCCGGCCTGTGTCGAGCGCTTCAACGGCATGTGGGGCTTTTGCCTGTACGACCGTGAAAAGCAGCTCCTGTTCTGCAGCCGCGATCGCTTCGGCGTGAAGCCCTTCTACTATGCGGATACGCCGCAGAAATTCATCTTCGGTTCCGAAATCAAGCAGGTGCTGGCCGGCCGCGGCGGCCCTGCCGTGGCCAACATGGGCGCCGTGCGCGACTTCCTGATCGAAGGCTATTCCGATCACACGGACGAAACCTTCTTCGAAGGCGTGGTCGCGCTGCCGGCCGGCCACAACCTGGTGTATTCGCTGGCGAACCACGGCGCCGAGCTGTCGCGTTATTACACGCTGGCCGCGCCGCCCGAGGTCGAAGCGCTCGACGAACCCTCGGCCATCGCACGCTTCCGTGCCGAACTGAAGCGCTCGATCGGCTACCGGCTGCGTTCGGACGTCAAGGTCGGCACCTGCCTCAGCGGCGGGCTGGACAGCTCCAGCATCGCCAGCCTGTCGGCCGCGCTGTACCACGAAGCCAGCCCCGACCGCTTCCAGGCGATCCACGCCAACAGCGGCATCGACGAGATCGACGAAAGCGCCTACGCGCGCGAAGTCGCCAAGGCCGGCGGGATCGACCTGTTCGTCATCGAGCCCAGTGCCGACGAATTCATCGGGGCCATCGACGAGGTCGTGTACTGCCAGGAAGAGCCGTTTGCCGCGCCGTCGATCTTCATGCAGTATTTCGTGTTCAAGAAGGCCAAGGAAATCGGCTGCAAGGTGATGCTGGACGGGCAGGGCGGCGACGAGACCTTGCTCGGCTATGAACGCTACTACGCGGCCTACCTGCATTCGCTGCCCTGGCGCGACGCCATCGGCGAACTGTTCGTGATGCGCAATCACTCCAAGCTGTCGCTGTCCGAACTGCTCGGCAACTTCATGTATTTTTCGATCTCGCGCCTGCGCATCTGGCGCCTGCGCCGCAAGTTCGCCTACATCAAGCCTGAATACCTGCTGCAGTTCCCGAACATCCGCAAGCTGAGCAAGGGCTATCGCGACATCCGCGCCATGCAGAAACTGGAAATCGAAAGCTTCCAGCTGCCGCACCTGCTGCGCTACGAAGACCGCAATTCGATGCGCCACTCGATCGAGGCGCGCCTGCCTTTCCTCGACTACAAGCTGGTCGAAGCCGCCTTCGGCATGAACAACCATTTCAAGATCAAGGATGGCTGGACCAAGCACGTGCTGCGGATCGCGATGGAAGGCCTGGTGCCGAAGAATATCCTGTGGCGCAAGGTCAAGCTGGGTTTCGAGGCGCCGGCGGAGGCCTGGATCAAGGCCGCCAGCGCCAGCATGCGAGCGACCATCGGCGGCTCGGCCATCGTGGCCGGCATGTGCAAGGAAGCACTCAACTTCGACAAGATCGACAAGGTGACCTTCTGGAAGCTCTACAGCATCGCCAAATGGGAAGCCGTGTATTCGGTGCAGGCGTCCAGGATCCCGGACGAAGTCCGCGCTGCCAGGCCGGCGCAGAGCGGGGCGTTTGCGCACCGTACCCCGACCGCGCCCTCGGCGGTGCAGGTGCGCGGCGGCCGGTTCGATTGATGCGGCCATGCAGGTGGCGCCGCTGCTGGTTGGTGTCCGCGCCGGCGCCGGCATGGTCGCTTACGCCGGCTGGCACCGTCAGTCCAGCGGCACCGCGCGATAGCGGTTGACCTGCGCCGCCGTCACTTCGGATGCGGCATTGCCCCAGCTGGCGCGAACGTAACTGATCACCGCGGCGGCTTCGGTATCGTTCAGCACCGGGCTGAAGGGTGGCATGCCGTAGGGCCGCGGATTGCCCGCGGTCGACGGCGGAAAGCCGCCGCTGAGCACGATGCGGATCGCGTTGACCGGTTCCGCCATCGTCAGCGCGCGGTTGCCGGCCAGCGGTGGGTACATGTTGCCGTTGCCCCGGCCGTTGGCGCCGTGGCAATCGGCGCAGTGCTTGTCGTACAGCTTGCCGCCGAGCTTGAGCGCCGCTTCGCCCGGCGGCGCGGCCGGCGGCGCCTCGTCGCGGTCCGGCGGCAGCGATGTCAGGTACACCGCCATGGCACGCAGGTCGGGCTCGGACAGGTACTGCAGGCTTTGCTGGACCACTTCGGCCATCGGCCCATAGACTGCACCCTGGGATGACACTCCGGTGCGCAGCAGCTGCACGATGTGCGGCACGTCCCACTCGCCCAGTCCCGCTCCGCTGCGCAAGGTCAGCGCCGGCGCGTACCAGCCGCTGACCGGGATCAGCCCGCCGGACAGGCCGCCGCCGCTGCCGCCCAGCAGGTTGCGCGTGCTGTGGCAGGCGCTGCAATGGCCCAGGCCTTCGACCAGGTAAGCGCCGCGGTTCCACGCCGCCGGCCGGGCCTGGTCGACAGGCTGGACGCCGGGGCGGAAGTACAGCAGGCGCCAGCCGGCCAGGGCCAGCTGGCTGTCGTAGGGAAAACGCAGCGCGTGCGGCCGGTTCGGCTGGCGCACCGGGGCCAGGCTGCGCAGCCAGGCGAACAGGGCATCGGCATCGTCGCGCGTGACCCGGGTCGTGTGGGTATAGGGAAAGGCGGGATACAGCAGGCGCCCGTCGCGGCCGATACCGTTGTGCAGCGCGTTCCAGAAATCGTCGGCGCTCCAGGCACCGAGGCCAGTGGCCGGGTCCGGCGTCAGGTTGGGGCCGTACAGCCGGCCGAACGGGGTGTCGAGCGCACGGCCGCCCGCATAGGCCGTGCCGCCGCGCGCGGTATGGCAGCCGATGCAGTCGCCGGCGCGCGCCAGGTAGGCGCCGCGGGCGATGTTGTCCGGCGTGGATGCCCAGGCCTGGGGCGAGCGCGCCGGCATGAATTCAGCGCGCGGCCAGACAGCCACGGCCCAGGCGACCAGCGCCAGCAGCAGCGCCAGCAGCACGATGCCCAGCCGTGCGAATACGCGTTTCATCGCGCCTGCTCACGCGCCTGGGTGGACGCAGCCTGCTGCGCGCTGCCGCAGGCCAGCGTCAAGGGCTGCGTGCCGGCAGCTTGCGGGGTCGGGTCCGCCGGCTGCGGTTCGCTCGCCAGCCAGGCCGAGACCGCGGCGACGTCGGCCAACGACAGGCGCGCCGCGATCGTCCCCATGCAGTCGGGCGCGTGGGCGCGGCGGCTGCCGTTGCGCCAGGCGCCGAACTGGGCGTTGATGTAGTCGCGCGGCAGGCCGAGCAAGCCGGGAATGGCGGGCAGGGTGCCGGTCAGGCGCTGGCCGTGGCAGGCGATGCAGGCCGGTACCTTCAGCGCAGTGTCGCCTTGCGTCACCAGCTGGCGGCCGCGCGCCAGTTCGGCTGTCGGCAGGGCGGTGCGGTCGAGCGGCGCTGCCACCAGGTGCTGCGCCGCGAAGTAGTCGGCGATCTCGCGCAAGTAATCGTCCGACAGCGGCGTGACCATCCAGGTCATCATCGGATACTGGCGCCGGCCTTCGCGGAAGTTGAGCAGCTGGTGGTACAGGTAGCCGGCGGGCTTGCCGGCGATGCGCGGAAAATAGCGGTGTTCGTCGCGCGGTGGCAGCTTGCCGGGGTCGCCGTGGCACGAGGTGCAGGCGACGAGGCGCTGGGCCAGCGTGTCAGGTACCGGAGCGGGTACGGGAGCAGGTGCGTGGGCGGATGCGGGCGCCGGCTGACCTGCAGCCGTCGCGGCCGGTAACAGGCTCGGGCTCAGGCAATATAGCAGGACGATCGGCGCACATTGAAACGCGGCCCGCATGGCGACTCCCGGAATG
>JAKOOD010000217.1 GCA_022701635.1 Burkholderiaceae bacterium
TTGGGACTACACCCTGGTCGACGCCGAATGGGACCGCAGGATCGGCTACGAGAAGATGGCGGAACTGGCCCGCTACGCCACGTCGAAAAACATCGGCCTGCTGGCCTGGTACAACTCGTCCGGGTCCTGGAACAAGACCGAGATGACGCCCAAGAGCAAGCTGCTCACCCACGAGCAGCGCGTCGCGGAATTTGCGCGCCTGGCCAAGATGGGCGTCAAAGGCGTCAAGATCGACTTCTTCGGCGGCGACGGCCGCTCGATGATCCAGTATTACATCGACATCCTGAACGACGCCGCGGCCGCCGGCTTGCTGGTCAACTTCCACGGCGCGACGCTGCCGCGCGGCTGGTCGCGGATGTATCCGAACCTGATGACGATGGAAGCCGTGCGCGGCTTCGAATTCACGACCTTCGAGCAGAAGGACGAGGACGCGGTGCCGCCACATGCCGCCATGCTGCCGTTCACGCGCAACCTGTTCGACCCGATGGACTTCACGCCGATGGCCTTCGGCGACATCCCGAAGATCCGCCGCAGTACCCGCAACGGCTTCGAGCTGGCCGAGTCGGTGCTGTTCCTGTCCGGGATCCAGCACTTCGCCGAGACGCCGGAAGGCATGGCGGGCGCGCCCGGCTACGTCAAGGACTTCCTGCGCGCACTGCCGCGCAGCTGGGACGACGTGAAATTCGTCGACGGCTACCCGGGCCGCTACGCCGTCATCGCCCGCAAGAGCGGCAACGCCTGGTACCTGGCCGGCTTCAACGCCGGCGAGCAGGCGCTCGCGCTCGAGCTCGACCTCGGCTTCCTGCAAGGCCGGGCAGGGCAGATGATCGCGGACGGCGAGGGCGAGCGCGCGTTCGCGCAGGCCGCCATCCGCGGCGGCCGCCAGCGCATCACGATCAAGCCGCACGGCGGCTTCGTCGCTGTATTCAAATAAAACAAAGGAGACCACATGCAGGCTTTCAAATCCACCCTCGTCGCGCTCGGCGTCATGGCCGCTTTTGCCTCGAACCCGGCCCTGGCCCAGGTCAGTGTCCGCGTCGACACGGCAAAACCGGGTGCGGTGATCAACAAGAACGTGTACGGCCAGTTCGCCGAACACCTCGGCACCGGTATCTATGAAGGTCTGTGGGTCGGTACCGACTCCAGGATCCCGAACACGCGCGGCTGGCGCAACGACGTGGTGGGTGCGCTGAAGGCGCTGCACGTGCCGCTGGTGCGCTGGCCGGGCGGTTGCTTCGCCGACGAATACCACTGGAAGGACGGCATCGGCCCGCGCAACAAGCGCCCGGTGAGCGTCAACACCAACTGGGGCGGCGTGCCCGAAACGAATGCGGTCGGCACCCACGAATTCTTCGACCTGGCCGAGATGCTGGGCGCGGACGCCTACGTCAACGGCAACCTCGGCACCGGCACCCCGCAGGAAATGGCGGAGTGGGTCGAGTACATGACCTCGACGGGCCAGTCGAGCCTGGCCCAGCTGCGCGCCAGGAACGGCCACCCGCAGCCGTTCAAGGTCGCCTATTTCGCCATCGGCAACGAGGCCTGGGGCTGCGGCGGCAACATGAAGCCCGAGTACTACACCAGCCTGTACAACCACTACACCACCTTCCTGAAGGCGCCCAAGGAACGCATGCCCAAGCTGATCGCCAGCGGCGGCACCGGCGACGACACCGCCTGGACCGACGTCCTGAGCCGCGACGCCGGCCGCGTCACCGACGGCATCAGCTTCCACTACTACACCCTGCCGACCGGGGAGTGGGAACGGAAGGGCGCCGCGGTGGGCTTCCCGGAAAGCGAATGGTTCTCGACCGTGCAGCGCACGCTGCGCATGGAAGACTTCATCCGCAAGAACGTCGCCGTCCTCGACAAGAACGATCCGAAGAAAAAGATCGGCTTCTACGTCGACGAGTGGGGCACCTGGTACGACGTCGAACAGGGCACCAACCCCGGCTTCCTGTTCCAGCGCAACACCCTGCGCGACGCCGTG
Source organism: Burkholderiaceae bacterium (assembly GCA_022701635.1). Classification (GTDB taxonomy): domain Bacteria; phylum Pseudomonadota; class Gammaproteobacteria; order Burkholderiales; family Burkholderiaceae_D; genus Telluria; species Telluria phyllosphaerae. The sequence continues at coordinate 1,988 of JAKOOD010000217.1, forward strand.
GTCGCCGCCCTCAACTTCAACATCTTCCATGCCCACGCCGAGCGCGTGCGCATGACCAACATCGCGCAGATGGTCAACGTGCTGCAAGCCATGATCATCACCGACAAGAACAAGATGCTGCTGACGCCGACCTACTACGCCTACCAGATGTACATCCCGTTCCAGGATGCGACCTCGCTGCCGGTCACGCTCGCCAACAACACGACCTACGGCGCCAACGGCCAGGGCGTGCCCGGCATCAGCGCCTCGGCCGCGCGCGCCAAGGACGGCAAGGTCTACGTCGCCCTGGTCAACACCAACCCGCGCGAGGCCACCGACGTGACGCTCGACGTCGCCGGCCAGGCCGTCGGCACCGTCCGTGGCCAGGTCCTGACCGCCGACGCGATGGACGCCCACAACACCTTCCAGAACCCGCAGGCGATCAAGCCGGCGCCGTTCAGCGCAGCGGCCAGCGGCGGCAAGCTGACCGTCAAGGTGCCGGCCAAGGCGGTGATGGTGCTGGCGGTCGAAGGCTGATCCGCCCGATATCCGTAGGGTGGGCACCCCGTGCCCACGCGGGCGCTTGCA
>JAKOOD010000219.1 GCA_022701635.1 Burkholderiaceae bacterium
CAGGGTGGACTTGCCGACGTTGGGCAAGCCGACGATGCCGCATTTGAGGCTCATGGGGAACTTTCTGGGTCGAATTTACGAAACCGCATATTGTACCCCCGCTCGCTGCCAGAGCGCCCGCTTTTGCCGCTTTACGTCGTTTATAGCGCACGAATCCGGGCCATATCCGGCTTCTCGACAAATGCCGCAAAGGCGTCGCGCAAGCGTTCCCCTTCCTCCATCGCCTGCTTCCACGCCAGGATGCGCGCGTCGTGGTTCAAGCCATAAAACTTGAAATCGCTGCGGTCGATCAGTTTTCCGCGCGGCAGGCCGCCCAGGAAGGCCGGACTCGGCGCCACGATCAGCACGTTGTCCAGCCAGCCGCGATTCGGCCCACGCGCCGCCCGGCGCCACGGTAGTGCCTTGTCCAGCCAGCCCGGCACGATGTGCTCGCTGAAATGCGGGTACAGCACGATCGATCCCGGCTCCTGCTGCGCCAGCCGCGCGTACGGCAGCGCCAGGTTGTAGTCGATGATGCCGCCGTCCCAGTAATGGCCCGGCGGCGCGCCGGCGATGTCGCGCACCGGTTTCATGAGCATCGGCAGTGTGCCGGACGCCAGCAGGCTGCCAGCCAGGTTCTCGGCTGTCAGCGCTGTAAAGTGCGTCGAAAACGCGTCGAAACGCTCGCGCAGCCAGGGCGCGTCGGCGCGGCGGTCGCCGATCACCACGCGCTCCATCAGCTGCGCCAGCCGGTCGCGCGATGCCAGGTTGTGCAGCGCCGCCGCGGCGAAGCCGCGCATCTCGGCATACTTGCGGCCACGCCCGGCCGTTTTGTCATGGCCGGGCGCGGCCAGGCCGCGCTTGCCGCGCACTGTGATCAGGTGCAGGCGGTAATCCGGATGGCTGACGATGTTGTCCTCGTGGCCGCGCACGAACTCGCCCAATAACCCCTGCACCACCTCGTCGATCTGCGCCTGCGAGGGCTTGGTGCTGGTGTAGCGCTGGCCGCTGTACAGCGCGCCCAGGCGCTCGAAGGCAGACACCGGGTCGCGCTGGCAGGCGGCCGCCATGCGCCAGGCGCCGATCGAGGAGCCGATCAGCAGGCGTTCGCGCCGCGCACGCGGGAACCAGTCGCCGAACAACCACTGGTCGAGCGCGCGGAAGATCAGGCCCTTGGGACCGCCGGCCGCGGCCGGCACCACGGCGATGTCCTGGGGGCGCAGGCCGTGCGCGCGGATCTGGGCCAGGGCCAGCGGCCCGGCGTGGAAGGTCAATGCACTCATCCGGAAATTATCGCAGGAAGGCCATGACCACGCCGGTCACATGCATATGTTGACCAGGTGGCGCAATAAAGTTACATTGTGACAATAAGTGAGTATTTTCAGTATCGGAATCGCATAGACTCGACTGTCAATCGCAAAGGAGCCCCCATGGCCACGCAAGCGCTGTTCGATATCGGTAATGTCTTTCTGGAACCCTCATCCACATTCGCCCGCCTGAAGGCGAAGACGCATGCCTGGCTGCCCCTGCTGCTCCTGATCGTGCTCAGCGTGGGCGTCATGTACTGGTGGATCTCGACCGTCGATTTCCCGTGGCTGGTCGACCGCATGGCGGCGGCGCAGACCAAGCCGGAAGTGCAGGCGGCGATGCGTCACATGACGCAAAAATCGATGATGCTGACCACGGTGATCGGCGGCGTCATCGGTTCGCTGATCGTGTATGCCTTCAGCGGCTTGTATTACCTGATCGCGGGCAAGGTGCTCGGCAGCAGTATCGGCTACGGCAAATGGTTCGGCTTCTCGGTCTGGACCAGCGTCCCGAGCCTGCTCAGCGTGCCGCTGACGGCGGTCCAGATCATCAGTTCGCGCGGTCACGTCGTGGCCGAGGACTTGAACATGGTGTCGCTGAACTACCTGTTGCTGCACCTGCCGGCCTCGCATCCGTGGGCGGGCTTTGCCAACGGTGTCAACCTGACCAGCCTGTGGTGCATTTTCCTGGCGGTGATCGGCCTGAAAGCCTGGACCGGCCGTTCGACCGGCACCTGCGTGACGGTCGCCCTGCTGCCTTACGTGCTCATCTACGGCCTGTGGGCCGCCAAGATCGCCCTGCTGGGATAAGCGATGAAGAAGAAACTGATGGGCGCCGCCGTCGTGGTGGCTTTCCTGGCGATCCCGGTGGCGATCAAGTTCTCGGGCAAGACGGCGCAGCACGAGGCCGAGCTGGCGCGGGTGGAAAAGCTCGAGATCCACCCGTCGATCCTGGCCACCGGCAACCTGGTGTTCCGCCAGGAGGTGCAGCTGTCGGCCGAAGTCATCGGCAAGGTTTCCGCGGTGCTGGTCAAGGAAGGCGACAAGGTGGCGCGCGGCCAGACCCTGTTGCGGCTCGATCCGACCGTGTACGTGGCCGAGGTGGCGCAGCAGGAAGCCAACCGCCGCAACGCCGCGATCGCGATCGAACGGGCCCAAATCAACCTGGCCAACCAGGAACGCGGCCTGGAGCGCACCGGCCAGCTGTACAAGGCCAAGTACATCGACATCTCGAAGTACGACGACGCCGTGCACCAGGTCGACCTGGCCAAGGTCGAGCTGCGCGCCAGCCGCGAGACGCTCGAGCAGGCGGCGGCGCTGCTGTCGCAGTCGCGCGAGCACCTGGCCAAGACCGAGGTACGGGCGCCGATCGACGGTACCGTGACCGCGGTGCCGATCAAGATCGGCGAAACCGCAGTGGCCAGCGCCACCGGCATCGCCGGCTCGTCGCTAATGACGATCGCCGATGTCGGTTCCATCATGGCCGAGGTCAATGTCGACGAAGCCGACGTCGCCCGGGTCGCGGTCGGCCAGCAGGCCAAGGTGTTCCCGGCCGCCTTTCCCGACCAGCCGGTGAGTGGCCGCGTCGAGAGCGTCGCCATGGCACCCAAGAATGCGATGCCGGGCGCCCAGAGCCAGGGCCGCAGCTACGTGGTCAAGCTGCGCCTCGACGATCCGAAACTGGCGCTGCGCTCGGGCATGACCTGCCGCGTCGAGATCGTGGTCGGCAACAGCGCGCCCAGGCCGGCGGTGCCGATCCAGGCGGTGCTGAACGAGGAAATCGCCAGTTCCGAGGGCAACAGCGGCGGCAAGGACAAGGAGCACGTGAAAAACGTCAGTTACGTGTACGTGGTCCAGGACGGCAAGGTCAAGAAGACGACCGTGGAACTGGGCCTGTCCGACGACGCCAACCAGGAAGTGACCAAGGGGCTGGCGCCCGGCCAGACCATCGCGGTGGGGCCGGCGCGGCTGCTGCGCGAACTGCACGATGGCGACCTGGTGACGGCCAAGAAGGCGGCCGACGTCAAGACCGCGGAGGCGTCGCGGTGATCCGCCTGCAAGCCGTCCGCAAGGAGTACCAGATGGGCGACCAGACGGTCCACGCGCTGCAGGGCGTCGACCTGCACATCCGGCGCAACGAGCTGGTCGCCTTCATCGGCGCCTCCGGGTCCGGCAAGTCGACCATGATGAACATCGTCGGTTGCCTCGACCGCCCCAGCAGCGGCGAATACTGGCTCAACGGCCGCGAAGTGGCGACCATGAGCGGCGACGAGCTGGCCCTGGTGCGCAACCAGGAGATCGGCTTCATCTTCCAGAGTTTTCATTTGCTGCCGCGCGCCAGTGCGCTCGACAACGTGGCGCAGCCGCTGATCTACCGTGGCATCAAGCTGCGCGAGCGCCTGGCGCTGGCCGAACAAGCGCTGACGAAGGTCGGCCTCGGCACGCGCCTGCACCACCGTCCCAACGAACTCTCGGGCGGCCAGCGCCAGCGGGTGGCGATCGCGCGCGCGCTGGTCGGCAAGCCGTCGATCCTGCTGGCCGACGAACCGACCGGCAACCTCGATTCGACCACCAGCCTCGAGATCCTGGAGCTGATCAAGGAAGTGCATGCGGGCGGACAGACCGTCGTGATGGTGACCCACGAACCCGAGATCGCCGAGCAGTGCCAGCGCATCGTGCGCCTGCGCGACGGCGTGATCATGTCGGATACGGGCGTGGGCACCGGCATGCGCAGCGGCGTGGGCACCGGCATGCGCGGCGGCGTGGGCACAGGCGTGCGCGGCGGCGCGGGCACAGGCGCGGATGCGCCTTCGGCGGCGGGGGACCCGGCATGAACCTGTTCCTGGAAAGCGTGCGCTCGGCGCTGGCCTCGATCCGCGCGCACCGCCTGCGCAGTTTTCTGACCTCGCTCGGCATCATCATCGGGGTGGCGTCGGTGATCACGGTGATTTCCCTCATCCAGGGCTTGTCCAAGAGCGTCAGCGACCAGTTCATGGGGCTCGGCGGCAACGGCCTGACAGTCCAGCCACACAACGAGTTTAAGGAGGTCATGCGCGGCAAGATCAACTTCCTGCGCTTCGAGGACGTCGAGCAGCTGCGCCTGCGCGTCGACGAGATCCGCGACCTCAGTCCGGTCTTCGTCCCCGGCATGTCCGAAGTGCGCTTCACCGGCCAGTCGACGGTGGCGCAGGTGACGGCCACCACCGCCAGCTACCAGGAAGTCAACCAGCGCTATGCGCGTTTGGGCCGCTTCATCAGCCCGTCCGACGATGCCGGCGCGCGCCGCGTGGCCGTGATCGGCGAAAAGCTGATCGAGGACCTGCACCTGCCGGCCAACCCGGTCGGGCAATTCATCCTGTACGCCAACGAGTGGTTCAAGATCGTCGGCGTGATGGAAAAGCGCGGCGAGGTGTTCGGCATGTCGCAGGACAGTGTGCTGATCATTCCTTATAAAACCGGCCAAAGCATCATCGGCAACAACACGCGGCCGCAGCTGCGCATCACGGTGGCGGTACGCGACCTGTCCCGGCTCGACGCCACACGCAGCCGCATGCGTGCGGTGATGCGCCAGGCGCACCGCCTGAAACCCGACGAGCGCGACGATTTCGAGATCGAATCGGCCGACCAGGTCGCGAAAACCTTCGACAAGATCAGCAGCACGGTGACGCTGGTGATGGGCGGCGTGGTCAGCATCGCGCTGCTGGTGGGCGGCATCGGCATCATGAACATCATGCTGGTGTCGGTGAAGGAGCGCACGCGCGAGATCGGCATCTGCAAGGCGATCGGCGCGCGCAGCCGCGACATCCTGCTGCAATTCCTGATCGAGGCGGTGACGCTGTCGCTGCTGGGCGGGCTGATCGGGCTGGTGATCGGCTACGGGCTCGGCGTGGCGATCGCGGCCATGATCCCGGACTTTCCGCCGGCCGTGGTGCCCTGGTGGGCGGTGGCCTTGTCCGTGCTGTTTTCGGGTTCGGTGGGGGTGGTGTTCGGGGTGGTGCCGGCCAGCCAGGCGGCGCGGCTCGATCCGATCGAGGCCTTACGCTACGAATAGCGCGTGTTTGTCCAGCAGGGCACGCTTGCGCTGGCTCAAGGGTGGAGGCTTGAGCCAACGTAACATGATCCGGTCGCTTGTCCTGACGCGTCCGGAGCCTGCATGCTTTATAGATATTTCGCAATGCTATTGTCCAGTGCCCTGCTCTGCTGCGGGCCGGCGCTGGCGCACGAGGCCGTCCGCGACACCGGCACCGATCCCGCGGTCGTAATCGACCGCCATATCCAGCATTACGTGGTCGAGCCCAGCGGCGCCTACCTGCTTACCGTCGATGCCGCAAAAACCATCGTCGAGCAGCGTGCCGTGCAGGAGCACGGCCAGTACTACATCAGCTACAACAAGACGCTCGACGACGTCGTCGCCATCGATGCCTATACGCTGAAGCCCGATGGGCGGCGGGTGCCGCCGCGGCCGGACCAGATCAAGGACCAGCAGGAAGCAGCGTCCTCCGATGCCCCGATGTTCCAGGACACGCGCCTGAAAATCATCGTCTTTCCCGAGGTGGCGGCGGGCGACCAGCTGGTGGTCAGGTACACCGTCCGGCGCAACACGCCGCTGTTTCCCGGCCATTTCGAGGACCTGTCGTCGTCGCCGTTCTACCTGAATAAAAACTTCGTGCTGGTCTACGACATGCCGGCCTCGATGCCGCTGCACGCGGACGCGGTCGGCTTCGTGCCGGTGCCGCTATCGCCGCGCGACGTCGTCCCGGCGGGACACCGGCGCTACCAGTGGCGCTACGCCGGCTGCGGCAACCAGCGCCTGGAAGCGGATGCGGTCAGCTATCTCGACTATGGCAAGCGGCTGGCGGTGTCCACGTTTGCGGACTATGCCGACTTTGCGCGCGCCTTTCGCGCCAACAATGTCCTCGGGACCGGCAGCGCGGCGCCCTCGCCCGCCATCGCCACACTGGCGCGCCAGCTCACCGCCGGCCTGCCGGATGCGCGCGCCCGGGCACTGGCGCTGTCCGACTGGGTGCGTCGCAACATCCGCTATGTCGGCGTCTACATCGGCCCAGGCGGCGTGGTCGCGCATCCGGCCGCCACCGTACTCGACAACCGCTACGGCGACTGCAAGGACCACGCCGCCCTGCTGGAAGCGATGCTGGCGGCGGTCGGCATCGGCAGCACCGGCGCGCTGGTCAACAGCGGCAACGCCTACCAGCTGCCGGACACGCCGACGCTGGGCGTGTTCAACCACATGATCACCTACGTGCCCAGCCTCGACCTCTACCTCGATCCGACGGCGGATTCGACGATGGCCGGCTACCTGCCCGCGGGCATTCTCGGCAAGCCGGCACTGCTGCTGGCGAGCGGCAGCTTCGCCATGACGCCGATCCTGCAGCCGGCGCGCAGCCGCACCACCACCTGGTTCGACATCGGGCGCGACGGCCGCAGCCGCTTCAAGGTCAGCAAGACCGCCAGCGGCGCCAGCGCCGAACCCTGGCGCAAGACCGTACGCGAGACCCGCGTGGCCGAGCGCGACCAGTTCGTGCGGCGCATGCTGCAGGGCCTCGGCCAGAAGGGACAAGGCGTGTTCGACGCCGGCAAGGTGGATAGTCCAGGCAAGGACGGGAGCGACGAATACAGCCTGTCCCTGTCCGGCAGCAGCGAGCATTTCCTCGACCTGCCGGGACCGAGCGCGCTCGCCACCACCTACGATGTCTGGGGCGGCCTGGGCGAAGCCGTGTTCACGCTGGGCCAGGAAAAGGAGCGCTACCAGGCCTTCGTCTGCCCCGCCATCGACGCCGAGGACGAAACCGGTTTTCGTCTGCCGAAGGGCGTGCGCGTGCTGGCGCTGCCGAAATCGACCAGCCTGATGAATGGCGGCATCCATTACCAGTCGAGCTATGCGCGCCGGGGCAGCGCGATCGTGGTCAAGCGCCGCTTCACCTTCCGCCACGGCCGCGCCACCTGCACACCGGACGACTATCGCGCCATGCAGCCGGCGCTGGAACGCATCATGCGCGATCTGCGCAGCCAGGTCGTGGTCAGCGGGCGCTGAGCTTGTCTGGCGCGGCGTCGGCGTGCAGACGGGCCACCGCCTCGTCGCTCAGCTCGAAGCGCAGGTCGACGCGGTCGCGCCCGGAGCGGTAGCCGCCCGGCCAGCGCGCGATCTCGACGAAGCCGCAGCGCTGGAAGAAGCCGGCCGTGTGCGGGTGGGTGTCGACCGTCACGTAGCGTGGCCGGCTTTTGCGACCGGCCATGTGCAGCAGCCGGTAGCGCAGCAGCGCGCGGCCGATGCCGGTGCCGTGGCGGTCGGCGCGCACCAGGCCGAACACCAGGGTGCCGAGGTTGTAGAAGTCGGAAAGCTCGTAGCCGCCGAAGGCAATCACCTGGTCGCCTTCGACGGCGACGAACAGCGGCCCGTCCGGCTCGTCGAGGGCCGAGCGCAGCCAGGCTTCTTCGGATGCAGGGAAGTGGTCGGGCACGTTGGTGCGGAAGGCGGCGAGGACCGCCTTGCGGTCGTCCGGGGAATAGCGCCTGATACGTATCTTCATGTTTTTACAAGGAAAAATAAATTCGAAATCATTAGGTGAATCGGTGCGAGACCTGTATATTCCGTCTCGCACTACATCAAGTCGTCGTTACCGTTGGTCTCCTTCCTGTCTCGCCTTCACGGCATTCCTGTTCGATTCTCCGCTGTTTCTATCTTGGTCGCATGTGCGTTCCCGGGCATCGCTTTGCTGTCCGTGTTTTCAACACTCATATAAAAGGTATCAAATGGCTACTCAAACCGGCACCGTGAAATGGTTCAACGATTCCAAGGGCTTCGGCTTCATCGCCCCTGACGCAGGCGGCGACGACCTGTTCGCGCACTTCAAGGACATCCAGTCGGACGGCTTCAAGAGCCTGGCCGAAAACCAGCGCGTCTCGTTCGAACGCTCGCCGAGCCCGAAGGGCGAAAAGGCGAGCAACATTCGCGCAATCTAAAGCGTCTAACAAAACCTGCAGGGCAAGGGATGCGGCCCGCCGACGCAGCGTCGAAGACAGTACGCTAGTACGGCGAGACGATGCAACGCAGCCATGAAGGTTCTTGTTAGGCGCTTTAACAGGCTTGCCTGATAGGTGGCCGCACCACGCAGATAGCATGGGCGCTCCGCACTGACAGGTGGACCCTCGAACAACCCGCTTCGGCGGGTTTTTTGTCGTTGGCACGCGGTGTTCTCCCGCATGATCAGGCACACAACGAATCGTGCTCCTTGTTCACTTGTCGATTGACCGTTACATTACGGCCATGGGAGCCGACGAAACCATCATCGTGGAAGACGCCGTGCAGGTGCTGGCCATGGTCGGCGACCTGAGCATGGGGCTGGCGTCCGACCATTCGATCCGCACCGCGCGCCTGGCGTCCAAGCTGGCCGAGGAAAACGGCGACGCAGCCGATGCCTGCACCAGCACGCGCCTGGTGGCGCTGCTGCGCTGGTCGGGCAGTACCGCTACCGCCGGCGGCTTCGCCAGCCTGCTCGGGGACGACGTCGCCGGGCGCCATGCGATGATCACGCGCACCCTGCCCGGCAATCCCCACCTCACGCTGCCCAACGTGCTGCCCCTCGCCCAGATGCAGTGCGAGGTGGCGGGCGACATCGCGGTGCTGCTCGGGCTGTCCGCCGATGTGGAGGACAGCCTGCGCCACCTGTTCGGCAGTCCGCAGCGCGGCGACATGCAGGACGCCATGTTCGCGCCGAACCTGCCGCGCTCGGTGTTCTACGTGCGCCTGGCCGGCGACCTGGAAATGCTGGCGCCGGCCCACGGCACCGCGGGCGCGCTGCGCCTGGTCCAGGAGCGCGCCGGGGTCAAGTATCCGGCCATGCTGGTACAAAAGCTGCTGCCGCATGCGCAGGCCTGGCTGGACGCCCTCGAAGAACCCTCGTGCGCCGCCAATTACGCCGGCCACGACCGCCTGGTCCCGCTGAGTATCATCGCCGACGTGATCGAACTCAAGCTGCCCTGGCTGGCCGGTTACTCGCGCCGCGTGGCCGAACTGGCGCGCCGCAGCGCCGCGCTGGCCGGCATGCTGGCACTGGAAGAAAAACCCTTGCAGCGCGCTGCCCTGCTGCATGGCATCGGCCGCGTGACCGTGCCGAATGCGGTATGGATGCGCAGCACCAAACTGGAAGCGGCCGACTGGGACAAAGTGCGGAAGGTGCCGTTCTGGACCGCGCGCGCCGGCAGCCAGGTTCCGGCGATCGCGTCGGATGCCACGCTCGGCTCGCTCATCTACGAGCGCCTGGACGGCAGCGGCTACTACCGCAAGCTGCGCGGCGACAGCCTCGGCATGCAGGAGAGAGTACTGGCGGCGGCCGCCGCCGTCACCGCCCTGTGCTCGGCGCGGCCGTGGCGCCATGCGCACGGTTTGCCGGCGGCGGCGACGCTGATGACCGCGCAGGCGGCGGCCGGACGTTTCGACCGCCATGCGGTGGCGGCCGTGGTCGAAGCGGCGCGCGCGCTGGCGCCGAAGAGCGGCCAGGCGCGGCCGCTACGGGATGCGCTGCTGTCGGAGCGCGAGATCGAGGTCTTGCGCCACGTCAGCCTGGGCGAGAGCAGCCGAGAAGCGGCGCGCGCCATGAAGATCAGTCCGGCGAGCGTGCGCGCGCATGTCGACACCATTTTCCAGAAACTGGAATCGCACTCGCGGCCGGCGATGACCCTGAAGGCGCTGGCGCGCGGGTTGATTTAGAGCGGCTGCCAAAGCATTCGTGGCTGCATTACATCGTTTCGCCGTCCTAGCGTCTGTCTCCGACGATGCGTCGGCAAGCCATAGCTCTTGCCCTGAAGGTTTGTCAGCCGCGCCGAATATCAGGGTGCTTCCGTGTGCAGCTGCATAGTTGCTGCATTCATCTTGCCCTCGCACATCATCGGAATGATGCGCAGGGCCTTGTCGATCGCTTCCTCGATCAGGGTCTGCTCTTCGCGCCGTGGACGGTGCAGCACGAAATCGGCGACGGCTTGCTGCAGGCCTAGGGTGCGCGGATGGCCGATGCCCAGGCGCAGGCGCCAGTAATCCTGGGTGCCGAGCGCCGAGGTGATATCTTTCAGTCCGTTGTGCCCGCCCGACGAGCCGCCGCGCTTGAGTTTGGCCGAGCCCGGCGGCAGGTCGAGTTCGTCGTGCACGACCAGGATTTC